>DATFEU010000150.1:0-17833 GCA_035250725.1 Actinomycetota bacterium | reverse complement strand
CGAGGGACCTTTGGAGCCGCCCGCGCCTTCCCCATACGCGAGCGTTGTCTACTCGGTCCCTCGACCCGCCAAAAGGTGGCCCCAAGCGACCCCGGTCTCGGAGAACCGATGCACGCTCCCAGTCGCTGGAACGTTCGCGGGACTCGCGCCCCTCGTTCGCTCCGCCACTCGGAGGCGCCTTCCGCCCCCCGATCCCTCCGGCCGCTCGGGACCGGAGCGAACAGTAACGACGCGCTCCACGCGTGTCAACGTGACGGAGCCGCTTGGGCTGCAGGCGCTTCCGAGTGACATCGCAGGTAGCGGCGCGCGCGTTTCGAACCAAGAAAGAGTGACAAACGGGTTCGACGCGATGGGCGACGCTACGACGCGCTCGCTCGATCCGCGGTCACCGGACGCGACGCGACCGACCTGTAGGGACGCAGATAGAGCATGCCGATGACGACCAGGTAGCCGAGCCACGCGACGACCTCGAGCCACGTCGGGTCCGCGTTGTACCCGAGCAGGCCGCGGAAGATCGCGCCGATGCCGCTGTCGTCCGGCAGCGTCGAGCTGACGTCGAACGCGGTCCCCTCGAGGAACGGGAACCATCCCGCCTCCTGGAGTTCGTGGATGCCGTACGCGAACAGTCCCGCCGCGATGACGATGATCAGGGCGCCGGTGAACTTGAAGAACGTCCGCAGGTTGATACGGATCGCGCGCTTGTACAGCAGGACGCCGAGCGTGATCGCGACCGCCAGCCCGAGCACGGCCCCGAGGATCTGGCCACCGACCCCGCCGGAATCCGCGGCGGTGCCCTCGGCGGCGGCGAACAGGAAGAGCGCGGTCTCGATCCCCTCGCGAAGGACCGCGAAGAAGGCGATGGCGGCGAGCGCGGTCGCGCCCGTGACCAGGGCCGAGTCCACCTTCCCCTCGAGCTCGGACTTGATGTGTGCCCCCTGACGGCGCATCCAGAAGATCATCCAGGTCAGCACGCCGACCGCGAGCAGGGTGACGACCCCTTCGAAGACCTGCTCCGCGGTGCCCTCGAACTCCGCCCCGACCGCGAAGATCGTGACCCCCACCACGGCCGAGATCGCGATCGCGATGCCGGTGCCCCACCAGATGACCTTGGCCCGGTCTTGCCGGCCCAGCTGGTTGAGGTACGCGAGAAGGATCGAGACGATCAGCGCCGCCTCGATGCCCTCCCGGAGCGCGATCACGAACGTGGCACCCATCGGCACTCCTCCGTTTCCCGTTGCCCCGCGCGTCCGGTGGCCGCGCGCCGGGCCGCCACCCGACGCCGCGAATCCTATCCAGGGGATCGGATTCAGGTCAAGGTCGTTCGGTACCGAATGACCCTCGCGAGGGGCCGGAAGGCGAACGGAGCGGGCCGGTGCCGTCCGTGCCCCGCGCTAGGATGCCCGCGTGACCCCCGACGCCGCCGAACGGTCAAGGCGGTTGTTCCTCCTCGACGGCCACAGCCTGTCGTACCGCGCGTACTTCGCGCTCCCGCCGTCCCTGGCGACGACCACCGGACAGATCACCAACGCCGTCTACGGGTTCACGGCGATGCTGATCAAGCTGCTCGCGGAGGAGCGCCCGGACCTGATCGCGGTCGCGTTCGACGTCGGCAAGCCGACCGCGCGCCTGGAGAGATACGCGGAGTACAAGGCCGGGCGCCCCGAGACGCCTGACGAGTTCCGCCAGCAGCTGGGTTTGATCGTCGAGGTCCTCGAGACGCTGCGCATCCCCGTGATCGGCATCGAGGGGCACGAGGCGGACGACGCGATCGCCACGCTCGCGCTCCGAGCGCACGAGCAGGGGATCGAGGTGGTCGTCGTCACGGCGGACCGTGACTTCTTCCAGCTGGTGCGCCCCGGCCTGACCGTGATGTTCAACGTCAAAGGCATCTCGGACATCCGGCGGTACGACGTCGACGCGGTGACCGAACGCTTCGGGCTGCCGCCCGAGAAGTACCTCGACTACGTCGCGCTCAAGGGCGATGCCTCCGACAACATCCCCGGGGTTCCCGGGGTGGGGGAGAAGACGGCGTCGAAGCTGGTCCAGGACTTCGGTTCGGTGGAGGACCTGCTCGCGCGGACCGGCGAGCTGAAGGGCAAGCTCAAGGACTCGATCGAGGCGGCGGGCGAACAACTGGCGTTGAACAAGGAGCTCGCCGAGCTGAACACGGCCGTCGACGTCCCCATCGAGCCCGACGACGCCGTGATGGGGGAGTGGGACGTCGACGCGGTGCGCAGCCTGTTCACCTCGCTCGAGTTCCGGACCCTGTTCGAACGGCTCGAGGAGGTGGGCCGGACGGCGAAGCCCGCCGCCCCGGCCGCAGAGCTCGACCTGCGCGAGGCCGATCCGGGCGACATCGAGGGCCTGTTGTCCTCCGACGGCCCGAAGGCCATCCGGCTCGACCTGGACGAGCGGAAGGTCCGAGGGATCGCGGTTTCGCTGGGCGGCGGCCAGGCCGCGTACGCCTCGCTCTCCGACCTGTCCCCGCTCGCCGGATCGCTCGCGAACGAGGCGGTCCCCAAGTGGGCCCACGACGCCAAGGACGTCGAGACGGCGGTCGTGGCGGAGGGTCTGGCGCTCGCCGGACTGGCGACGGACACGATGCTCGCGGCGTACCTCCTCGACCCGGCCGGCGCCAGCTTCGAGCTGGGCCCGCTGAGCGAGCAGTACCTCGGGGCGGACGTGGTCGGCTCCGAACCCGAGGAGACCGAGGGTCAGCTGTTCGGGGCGACGTGGCGGGCGACCGCGGCCGAGGCGGCGGCCGTGGCGCTCCTCGCGCCGGTCCTCGACGAACGGATCGACAAGGCCGGGCTCCGGCCCCTGCTCGACGAGGTCGAGCTCCCGCTCTCGTCGGTGCTCGCACGCATGCAGGCCAACGGCGTGGCGCTGGACGTCAGGTATCTGGACGAGATGGCGGAAGTCATCCGGGACCAGATGGCCGAGCTGAGGCAACGGATCCACGAGCTCGCCGGCGAGGAGTTCAACCTGAACTCGCCCCCGCAGCTCAGGGCGATCCTGTACGAGAAGCTCGGCCTGTCGCCGGGCAAGCGCACGCCCAAGGGTCAGCTGTCCACCGACGCGACCGTGCTGGAGAAGCTGCGAGACGCGCACCCGATCGTCGATGCGATCCTCTCGTGGCGCGAGCTCGACAAGCTGAACTCGACCTACCTCGAGGCGTTGCCGAGACAGGTCGACCCTCGCGACGGGCGCGTGCACACCACGTTCAACCAGACCGGCGCCGCCACCGGACGCCTCTCGTCGACCAACCCCAACCTGCAGAACATCCCGATCCGGGGCGAGCTCGGCCGCAAGATCCGGCGTGCGTTCGTCCCCGGCTCGAAGGGGCAGATGCTCCTGGTCGCGGACTACTCGCAGATCGAGCTGCGGATCCTCGCGCACCTGTCCGGGGACGAGGGACTGCGGTCGGCGTTCGAGTCGGGAGCCGACATCCACACGGCAACGTCGGCGAAGGTCTTCGGGCTCCCCGAGGATCAGGTCGACCCTGCGACCCGCAGCCGGGCGAAGGCCATCAACTTCGGCATCGCGTACGGCATGAACGCCTGGGGCCTCGCGTCCCGCCTCGAGATCACCCCCGACGAGGCGCAGGAGTTCATCGACGCCTACTTCGACAGCTTCCCGAAGATCCGTGACTACCTCGACCGCCAGGTCGCGAGGGCGGCCGCGGAGGGGTTCACGGAGACGATCCTCGGGCGCCGCCGCTACATCCCGGAGCTCCAGGCGGCGAATCCACGCGTGCGGGACATGGGCCGCCGGATGGCCCTCAACGCGCCGATCCAGGGCAGCGCGGCGGACGTGTTCAAGCTCGGCATGATCCGGGTGGATGCAGCCCTGCGGGGTTCGGATCTCGAGTGCCGCATGCTGCTCACCGTCCACGACGAGCTCGTGTTCGAGGTCGCGAAGGGCGGGGTCGAGGACGCCGCCGACCTGGTCAAGCGGGAGATGGAGTCCGCCTACGAGCTCGAGGTGCCGCTCCGTGCCGACATCGGCTGGGGCCCGAACTGGGCCGAGGCCGCCCCAGAGCACTAGGCCGGGCACTCGCGACCCCGCGTCGTTGACGCCGTTTCGGCTGCTCACCTACCATCCCTGGGCCGCGAGGCGCACTCGCACCCCGACGGATCCCGATGGTCGGACGGTGCGCGCTTCGTGCGCGGGAGGAGATGGTTCAGATCGAGACGACGAGCGAGACGCGGGACTACACGCCCGAGGAGCTTCACGAGGCGATCGAGGCCTCGGTGAAGGACTTCAACGAGGGGGAGATCCTGCTCGGAACGGTCGTGAAGGTCGACCGAGACGAGGTCCTCCTGGACATCGGCTACAAGTCCGAAGGGGTCATCCCCGCCAAGGAGCTGTCGATCCGCCACGAGGTCGACCCGAGCCAGGTCGTGACGGTCGGCGACGAGGTCGAGGCCTTGGTCCTCCAGAAGGAGGACAAGGAGGGTCGCCTGATCCTGTCCAAGAAGCGGGCGCAGTACGAGCGCGCGTGGGGGCGGATCGAGGAGGTCATGCAGTCCGGTGGGACGATCAAGGGACCCGTGATCGAGGTCGTGAAGGGCGGGCTGATCCTGGACATCGGGCTGCGAGGGTTCCTGCCTGCGTCGCTCGTGGATCTCCGCCGCGTCCGCGATCTTCATCCGTTCGTCGGCACGGAGCTCGAGGCGAAGATCATCGAGCTCGACCGGAACCGCAACAACGTGGTGCTCTCGCGCCGGGCGTTCCTCGAGGAGTCGCAGAGCGAGGGCCGCAAGAAGTTCCTCGAGTCGCTGCGGAAGGGCGAGCGCCGCAAGGGCACCGTCTCCTCGATCGTGAACTTCGGCGCGTTCGTCGACCTCGGCGGCGTCGACGGGCTCGTGCACGTGTCCGAGCTCTCGTGGAAGCACGTCGACCACCCGAGCGAGGTCGTCCAGGTGGGCGAGGAGGTCGAGGTCGAGGTGCTCGACGTCGACCTCGAACGCGAGCGCGTCTCGCTCTCGCTCAAGGCCACGCAGGAGGACCCGTGGAAGGAGTTCGAGCGGAAGTACTCGGCCGGCGAGATCATCGACGGTCAGGTCACGAAGCTCGTGCCGTTCGGGGCGTTCGTGCGGGTGGCCGCCGGCATCGAGGGCCTCGTGCACATCTCCGAGATCTCGGACCAGCACGTCGACTCGCCCGAGTCGGTCCTGACGGTGGGCGACGAGGTCCGCGTGAAGGTCATCGAGGTGGACGTGCCGCGGCGACGGATCAGCCTGTCGATGCGGCAGGTCGGTGGCGCGATGCCCCGCCCGGCCACCGAGATCGAGGAGGAGGCCGCAGAAGCAGTACCCGCGGTCGAGGAAGCGGCGGCCGCGGTCGTCGCCGAGCCGGCCGAGACCGCAGAAGTGTCGGAGGTGTCCGAGGCGCCCTCCGTGTCGGCCGAACCGGCCGAGGCCGAGGCGATCGTTGAGAGCACCGACCCGTCGGCGCCGGAGGCCGCACCGAGTACGGACGATGCTGCCGACGAGGAGCCAGCGGCGCCAGCCGTCGAGGCCCCGGTCGAGGAGAAGGCCGAGGGCGAGAGCGATGAGGACATCTCGCTCGAGGCGATCCTCGAGGACCTGAAGCGGCGCGAAGGCCGCGACGAGTAGCGGGATGCTGCTGGTCGGTCTGACCGGCGGGATCGGATCGGGGAAGTCCACCGCCGCCCGCCTGCTCAAGGAACGAGGCGCGGTCGTGTTCGATGCCGACGTGCTGGCCCGCGAGGCCGTCGCGCCGGGGACCGAGGGGCATCGTGCCGTCGTCGACCGGTTCGGCGCGGACGTGCTTGCCCCCGGCGGGGAGCTCGACCGGGAGGCACTCGCGAGCGTGGTGTTCGCGGACCCCGCGGCGCGTCGCGATCTCGAGGCGATCGTCCATCCGGAGGTCCGGCGGCTCTTCGCCGAGGGATCCGAGGAGTACCGCGACACCGACCGCGTCGTCGTCCTCTCGGCCCCCCTGCTCGTCGAGACCGGCATGCACTCCGCGTTCGATGTGCTGGTGGTGGTGGCCGTCCCGGTGCCGGTCCAGATCGAGCGGTTGATGCGCGACCGCGGGATGTCCGAGGACACGATCCGGGCGAGGATCGACGCGCAGGCTCCGCTCGAGGACAAGGCGGCGGTCGCCGACATCCTCCTGGACAACGATGGGTCGCCCGAGGAACTGGGGCGTCAGGTCGACCGGATCTGGGGCGACCTGGCGACGCGCGCAGCCGGCTGATCTCAGCCGCTCGGATCGCGAGCGTGCGAACGGCTTCACATCGACCGTTCGCGCTCGGGCTCCCGTCAGGACTATGATCGGCGACCGGCCTCGCCGAGGTCACGGCGGAGGGGGAGCGCATGGGTTGTCTGCTGGTTCTGCTGTCGGCGTTCGCGCCGCGGCTGATCGTGGTGTTCGCCTGGATCGCGCGGCGCGAACGCACTTCGACGCGGTGTTCGACACGTGGATCTTTCCCCTGCTCGGGCTGATCTTCCTGCCCTTCACGACCCTGATCTGGTTGCTCGTCGGTGCGCCTCCGCAGGGCGTCGAGGGTTGGGACTGGCTCTGGGTCGTCTTCGCCGTGTTCCTCGACCTCGGCCACTACGCCAACACGTACGAGCAGCGGGACACGGTCTCGGCGGGCATGGGGAGGGACACGGGCACGCCGCCCCCGTCGCCGCAGGTCTAGCCGGCCGCACCTCGTCGCTCAGGCGGTCGAGCGATCGCACGGTCATGCACGCCTTGCGAGCGTGACTCCTCGTGTGCGGTTCGCTCGCGAACGTCGCCGGCCCGAAGCGTCCCGATATCCTGAGCCGGTGCGCTATGCGGCCGTGTTCTTCGATGCCGGGGAGACCCTGGTCCATCCGCATCCGTCGTTCCCCGACCTGCTGTCGGCGATCTTGATCCGTGAGGGGTTCGACGTGTCGCCGGACCGCGTTCGAGCGCGCGCGCACGTCGTCTACGAGCGATTCCGCTCGGCCGCGCAGGCGAACGAGCTCTGGACGACCTCACCGGAGCGCAGCCGACGGTTCTGGCACGAGGTGTACGCGATCTTCTTCCGCGAGCTCGACATCCCGAGCACGAACGGGCTGATCGACGTCGTCTACGGCGAGTTCACCGACCTGGCGAACTACCGCCTGTTCGACGACGTCCAGGAGGTGCTCGAGCGCCTCAGGGCCGCCGGGCTGGTGCTCGGCGTCATCTCGAACTTCGAGGAGTGGCTCGAGCGCCTCCTCGAGCAGCTCGGCGTTCGCGCGTTCTTCGACGTGCGGGTGATCTCGGGCGTCGAAGGCGTGGAGAAGCCCGACCCGCGGATCTTCGACCTCGCGATGACCCGTGCAGGCGTGGCCCCGGACCGGTCCGTCTACGTGGGCGACAACCCCGAGTTCGACGTCGCCCCCGCGCTCGCGGCCGGGATGTTCCCCGTCCTGATCGACCGCCGAGGCCGCTTCGAGCATGGACCCGCGACCCGGATCACGGGGCTCGATCAGCTTCCCGAGGTCCTGGGGGTCGCGTGACGGCGGACGAACGCCTGTACACGGTGGAGGAGGCGGACGCGACGCTGCCCGAGCTCCGCGAGCGCCTCGATCGGATCCGGCGCGCGCGCCAGGCGATGCTGCGTGAGGCCGAGCTCGTCCGGGAGCGGGTCGTCGAGGACGGCGGCGGGGCCCATGCCGGCCGCGAGTACTGGGAGTCCACCGGCACGCTCCGGGCCGAGATCGAGCGCCTCGCCGTGGAGGGGATCCTCCTGCGCGATCCCGAGACGGGGCTCGTGGACTTCCCCGCCGAGCGCGAGGGTGAGCGCGTGTACCTGTGCTGGCGTCTCGGGGAGGAACGCGTGAGCCATTGGCACCCGCTTGACACCGGCTTCGCGGGCCGTCGGCCGCTGTGAGCGACGCACCCGCGCGGGTCGTGGTGATGGGGGCCACGCTGGACGACCCGCCGCCCGGCATCGGTGTGATCGCCGACGCGGTCGACCTTGCGTTCGCCGACGAGCTCGCGGGGCTCGCGGCCGCGCTTCCGGGTTCGGACGTGCTCTTCGCGTGGCGGCCCCGTGGCACGATGCTGTCCGAGGCCTGGGAGCACGCCGGTGACCTCCGATGGATCCAGTCGGCGTCCGCCGGCGTGGACGCGCTGCTGTTCCCCGAACTCGTGCGGAGCCACGTCGTCGTGACGAACGCCCGCGGCGTGTTCGACGACGCGATCGCCGAGTACGTCCTCGGCGTGATCCTGCTCTTCTCCAAGGGGCTCGCCGGCGTCCTCGAGGCGCAGCGGCGTCGCGAGTGGCGGCACCGGGAGACCGAGCGGCTCGAGCACAAGCGCGTCCTCGTGGCGGGGGCGGGCCCGATCGGCCGCGCGATCGCACGAGGCTGCGCGGCGATGGGGATGCAGGTGCGCGGGGTGGGCCGAACGGCCCGGCCCCGGGACGGCGAGTTCGGGCGCGTGTTCGCGGCCGAGGACCTCGCCGAGGCAGCCGGCTGGGCGGACTACGTGGTGAACGCGCTGCCGGCGACCGCCGAGACCCGTCGCCGGTTCGACGCGGCGGTGTTCGCGGCGATGAGCCCGGGCGCCCGGTTCATCAACGTCGGGCGGGGCAGCACGGTCGACGAGGGCGCCTTGATCCGCGCGCTCGAACAGGGGCGGATCGGCGGGGCCGCGCTCGACGTGTTCGAGGAGGAGCCGCTCCCGGCGGAGAGCCCCCTTTGGGCCATGCCGAACGTCGTCGTGTCGCCGCACATGGCGGGCGACTTCGCGGGGTGGCGCGAGTCGGCCGTCGAGCTGTTCGTCGGGAACCTCGAGCGCTACCTCACGGGCCGGCCGCTGCAGAACGTCGTCGACAAGGACCGAGGGTACGTGCCCTCCTGATCCTCCGGCTCCACCACGGATCGGACCGGGTAGCCTGCCCTGGTGGGCGAGGTCGCGATCTCCGTCACCGGGCTCCGGAAGCGATACGGCGACCTGGAGGCCGTCCGCGGGATCGATCTGTCGGTGGAGGCCGGGGAGGTCTTCGCGCTCCTCGGTCCCAACGGCGCTGGGAAGACCACGACGGTCGAGATCCTCGAGGGCTACCGGGAGCGGGACGGCGGCGAGGCGACGGTGCTCGGCCGCGATCCGGCGCGACGAGAGCGCGTGCTCCGTGAGCGCGTCGGGATCGTGCTCCAGTCGACGGGCATCGACCCGTACCTCACGGTCCGCGAGACCGTCGCGCTGTACGCCGGCTACTACCCGTCGCCGCGCGACGTCGACGAGGTCGTCGATCTCGTGGGGCTCGCCGAGAAGCGAGACACGCGGGTCCTGAAACTCTCGGGCGGGCAGCAGCGACGGCTCGACGTCGCGATCGCGCTCGCCGGCGACCCCGAGCTCCTGTTCCTGGACGAGCCGACCACGGGGTTCGACCCGGGGGCCCGGCGCAACGCGTGGCAGATCGTCCGCAACCTGTCCGACCTCGGGAAGACCGTGTTCCTCACCACGCACTACATGGACGAGGCCCAGCACCTCGCGAACCGGGTGGCCGTGATCGCCAAGGGCGAGATCGTGGCCGAGGGGCCACCCTCCACGCTCGGCGGCCGCCACCTCGCGCGCACGCTGATCCGGTTCCGACGTCCCGGCGGTGATCTGCCAGCGTCCATCGTCGAACGGGCGACCGTGGCGAACGAGGAGGTCGAGCTCTCCGTCGAGGATCCCACGCGGGTGCTCCACGAGCTCACCGCCTGGGCGCTCGCGCGCGGCGTCGAGCTCGTAGGGCTGCAGGTCACCCGGCCGAGTCTCGAGGACGTGTACCTCGAGCTCACCGGCGGGGAGGCGGGGGGCCCGTGAGCGATCTCGCCCTCCTCGGTGCGCAGGTCCGGACCACGAACAAGGCATTCTGGCGCAACCCCGCTTCCGCGTTCTTCACGTTCGCCTTCCCGCTGATGTTCCTCGTGATCTTCACCTCGCTGCTCGGCGGCGACGAAGAAGAGGTCGCTGCGGGCGTCGTGATCGGGACCGACAGCTACTACGTGGCGGCGATGGCGGCGTTCTCGGTGATCTCCGCCACGTACACGAATCTGGCGATCCAGATCTCCTTCATCCGGGACCAAGGCATCCTGAAGCGGACCCGGGGCACGCCGCTCCCCGGGGGGATCTACCTCACGGGTCGGGTGATCCACGCCGTGCTGATCTCCCTCGTGCTCGTCGCTATCACGAGCGCGTTTGGGGTCGCGTTCTACGAAGCGGAGGTCCCGTCCGGCGTGCTCTTCTGGCAGCATCTCGCGACCGTCGTCGTCGGCGCGATGGCGTTCTCGGCGCTCGGGCTCGCGACCACCGCGATCGTCCCGAACGCGGACGCCTCGCCGGCGATCGTGAACGCGATCATCCTGCCGCTGCTGTTCCTGTCCGGGATCTTCATCCCGCTCGGCCCTGACGCTCCCGAGTGGATGAAGGTCGTCGGGAACATCTTTCCCGTGAAGCACTTCGCCGAGGCGATGCTGGGCTCGTTCTACGGGCCGCCGCTCCCGTTCGAATGGTCCGACGTACTCGTTGTCGCGGTCTGGGGCGTCGCGGGTCTGCTCGCCGCCATCAGGTTCTTCTCGTGGGAGCCGCGCCGCTGAGACCCGACGCCTTCACGTCTTCGTAGGAGAAGGCGTGTGCTAGGCTCCGCGGACCGGCGACGCCGGCCGCCTGGATCAGGGGGTTCCTCACATGCGGAAAGTGCTCGTGCTTCTCGCTATCTCCGGACTGCTCCTCGCGGCCTGTGCGGAAGACGATCCGACCGTCGGGGCGACCGGCGGGGGCGAAAGCGCCGAGACCGGCGCGACGGGGGCGACCGCCCCGTCGACCGCGGCGGACTGCGCCACAGCGAACGAGGCGGCCTTCTTCGAGCCCGGCGCGCTGACCGTGGCAACGGGGAATCCCGCCTTCCCGCCCTGGTGGCAGGGCGGCGAGAGCCCGGATTCGGAGTTCGAGTTCAACGACCCGGTCAAGGGCGAGGGCTACGAGGGCGCGGTCGTGGCTGAGGTCAGCGATCGCCTGGGATTCACGTTCGCCGATGAGGTCGCGTTCGTCCCGCTCGGGTTCAACAAGTCCTTCGCGCCCGGTGACAAGGATTTCGACTTCGTCTTGCAGCAGATCTCGTACCTCCCTGAGCGCGACGAGGCCGTCGACTTCAGCGAGAGCTACTACGACGTGAACCAGGCGTTGGTTTCCGTCCAGGGGAGCGACATCGCCGACGCGACCACCGTCGCGGAGCTCGCGGACGCGGCCCTCGGTGCCCCGGTGGGAACGACCAGCCTCGCGGTGATCGAGGACACGATCCAGCCCAACGTGGACCCGCAGGTCTACGACGATCTCGCGGCCGCGGTCCAGGACCTGAAGGCCGGATCGATCGACGGGATCGTGGTCGACCTGCCGAGCGCGTTCTTCATCACGGCGGTCCAGATCCCCAAGGGCGTCGTCGTGGGGCAGTTCGAGGCCGAGTCGCAGGAGTACTTCGCGATGGCGTTCGAGACCGGGAGCCCGCTGGTCGAATGCGTGAACCTGGCACTGCAGGAGATGAAGGCGGACGGGACGCTCGAGGCGATCCACGAGGAGTGGCTCGCGGGGGCCACCGACGCACCGTTCCTGACGTAGCTCGAGCTGGCCCACGTGGGTGGCGGCGGGGCGCCTGAGCAGTATCAGAGCCTCCCCGGCGGCGGTGGGCCGATCACGCCGGGGGGCGGCGACAGGCGCTCGAGGATCCTCGCACCGCTCCGGGCGGAGGGCGCGCGCGGCGTAGCGATCGCCGTCGTGAGCACGATCGTGTTCTTCACGGTCGTCGTGATCGTGATCGTCAACTCCTCGGGCTGGCCGCTCATCAAGGAGTCGTTCTTCGACCCGGAGGTCTTCAAGGAAGCCCTGCCGAAGATCCTCGAGAAGTTCTGGACCAACATCTTCATCTTCATCGTTGCCGAGGTCTTCGTGCTGATCGTCGCGATGATCGTCGCGATCCTCCGCAGCCTGACGGGCCCGGTGTTCTTCCCGCTCCGCCTCATGGCTGCCGTGTACACCGACCTGTTCCGCGCGATCCCGACGATCCTCGTGATCGCGCTCCTCGGGTTCGGCGCGCCGGCGCTCCAGATCAAGGGCGTGCCGGACTCGGATGTGTTCTGGGCGATCGTGGCCCTGGTGCTCGTGTACTCGGCGTACGTGGCCGAGGTCTACCGCGCCGGGATCGAATCCGTGCACCCCTCGCAGGTGGCGTCGGCACGGTCGCTCGGTCTGAGCCGCCGGAAGACGCTCCGGTTCGTGGTCCTGCCCCAGGCGGTGCGA
Source organism: Actinomycetota bacterium (assembly GCA_035250725.1). Lineage (GTDB taxonomy): Bacteria > Actinomycetota > UBA4738 > UBA4738 > HRBIN12 > DASSJM01. The sequence continues at coordinate 5,560 of DATFEU010000150.1, read as the reverse complement.
CGGGTCATCCCGCCGCTCCTCAACGACTTCATCGGGTTGCAGAAGGACTCGGCGCTCGTTGCGTTCATCGGGGCGGTGGAGGGACTGCGGCAGGCGCAGATCATCCAGTTCGAGAACTTCGACTTCACGCCGTACGTCGCCCTCGCGCTCGTCTACGTCGTGATCACGGTTCCACAGGCGCGCTTCGTCGACTGGCTCGTCGCTCGCGACCGGCGGCGCCGGCAGGTAGGGGCGACGCTGTGAGCCGGCCCCGCGCGGTCGCCCTCCGGATCGAGGACCTGCACAAGTCGTTCGACGGCCTCGAGGTGTTGAAGGGGATCGACCTCGAGGTGGACGAGCACGAGGTGGTCGGCCTGATCGGCGCATCGGGTTCGGGCAAGTCCACGTTCCTGCGATGCGTGAACCTGCTCGAGCCCGTGACCCGTGGCCGGATCCTCATCGAAGGCGAGGAGATCACGGCTCGCGGCGTCGACGTGAACCGGATCCGGCAACGCGTCGGGATCGTGTTCCAGGCGTTCAACCTGTTCCCGCACATGAGCGTGCACCGCAACGTCACGCTCGGGCCGGTCGAGGCGCTCGGGATGTCGAAGGCCAACGCGGAGGCCCTGGCCGACGACCTGCTGGGCCGGTTCGGCCTGGCCGACAAGCGGAACGACTACCCGGACCGTCTCTCGGGGGGCCAGCAGCAGCGGGTGGCGATCGTCCGGGCGCTCGCGATGCGCCCCGACGTCATGCTGCTGGACGAGGTCACGAGCGCGCTCGACCCCGAGCTCGTGGCGGAGGTCCTGAACGTGATCCGAGAGCTCGCCTCCGGTGGCATGACGATGGTGATCGCGACGCACGAGATGGGGTTCGCTCGCGACATCGCGAACCGCATCTGCTTCCTCGACGAGGGCGTGATCCTCGAGGAGGGCCCGCCGGATCAGATGTTCTCGGCACCCTCGAACGAGCGCACCCGGCGGTTCCTTCAGAGCATCATCGACGCCGGCCGCATGTAGCCGCTGCCACCGGCCGTGCGGCTCGGTCGGCAGGTGCCCCTAGACTGGTCTCGTGCCCCCGTTCAAGATCCACGCCGACCACGAACCTACCGGCGACCAGCCGACCGCGATCGACCGGCTCGTGGAGGGCGTGCAGGCGGGGGAGCCGCACATCACGCTGCTCGGCGCCACCGGGACCGGGAAGACCTTCACGATCGCCAACGTGGTCGAGCGCCTCCAGCGCCCGACCCTGGTGATCGCCCCCAACAAGTCGCTCGCGGCGCAGCTCGCGAACGAGTTCCGCGAGGCCTTCCCCGAGAACGCCGTGGAGTACTTCGTCTCGTACTACGACTACTACCAACCCGAGGCGTACGTCCCGTCGACCGACACGTACATCGAGAAGGACTCCTCGATCAACGACGAGATCGAGCGGCTGCGTCATTCGGCGACGGCCGCGCTGCTCACCCGGCGCGACGTCTTGATCGTGGCGAGCGTCTCCTGCATCTACGGGCTCGGCTCCCCCGAGGAGTACGAGGGGCAGATCCTGCGCGTCCACAAGGGCGTCGCCACCGACCTCGAGTGGGCCAAGCAACGGCTCGTCGACATCCAGTACCAGCGGAACCAGGCCAACCTCGCCAGGGGCAAGTTCCGTGTGCAGGGCGACGTGCTCGAGGTGCACCCGTCCTACGAGGAGACCGCGGTCCGGGTCGAGTGGTGGGGTGACACGATCGAGCGCATCACCCGGTTCGACCCCGTGACCGGCGAGGTGCTGGGCGAGCTCCCGGAGATCACGGTGTTCCCCGCATCCCACTACGTCGCCTCGGACTGGCGGATGAAGCGCGCGATCTCGACGATCGAGGAGGAGCTGAGGGAGCGGCTCGCATGGCTCGAGGGCCAGAACAAGCTCCTCGAGGCCGAGCGCCTTCGGATGCGGACGAGCTACGACCTCGAGATGCTCCGCGAGGTCGGGTTCTGCTCCGGGATCGAAAACTACTCGCGCCACCTCGACGGCCGGGTCGCGGGGGAGGCACCCTACACGCTCCTCGACTACTTCCCGGACGACTGGCTCTGCGTGATCGACGAGTCGCACGTCACCGTTCCACAGATCCACGGGATGTTCGAGGGCGACAAGACGCGCAAGGAGACCCTCGTCGAATTCGGCTTCCGTCTGCCGAGCGCGCTCGACAACCGACCCCTCCGGTTCGACGAGTTCGTCGAGAAGGTGCGCCAGACCGTGTACATGTCGGCGACGCCCAGCCCTTACGAGCTCCGCGTGTCGAAGGGGGTCGCCGAGCAGATCGTTCGCCCCACCGGCCTGGTCGACCCGGAGGTGCAGATCCGGCCGACCCGGGGGCAGGTCGACGACCTGATCGAGGAGATCCGCAAGCGCGCCGATGCCGGGCAGCGGGTCCTCGTCACGACGCTCACCAAGAAGATGGCGGAGGATCTCACGGACTACCTTCTCGAGATGGGGATCCGCGTTCGGTACCTCCACTCGGAGGTCGACACGATCCAGCGGATCGAGATCATCCGGGACCTGCGGCTCGGGGAGTTCGACGTGCTCGTCGGCATCAACCTCCTGCGCGAGGGGCTCGACCTGCCCGAAGTGTCGCTCGTCGCGATCCTGGACGCGGACAAGGAAGGATTCCTGCGTTCGGACACCTCGCTGATCCAGACGATCGGGCGAGCGGCGCGCAACGTCGACGGCACCGTGATCATGTACGCCGACGAGGTCACGGACTCGATGAAGCAGGCGATCGGGGAGACCCAGCGTCGGCGGAAGATCCAGATGGACTACAACCGCGAGCACGGGATCGATCCGCAATCGATCCGCAAGAAGGTCTCGGACATCCTGATCTCGATGGCGGTCGACACGCGGTCGACGGTGCCCGAGAGGCGGCGGCGCAAGCGCGAGCACCTCGAGATGCCGTCCGAAGAGCTCGAGCGCCTCATCCAGCAGCTCGAGGAGGAGATGCACGAGGCGGCGAAGGACCTGCGGTTCGAGTATGCGGCGAGACTGCGGGACGAGGTGGTCGACCTCCGCAAGGAGCTGAAGGCGCTGCGCGGCGCCGGGGTCGGCGGCTGAGCGGTCCATGACGCTGAAGGTCACCGCGCCGCTCGCGTGGTTCGGCCCGGGTGAGTTGGTGAAGGACGCCGCGGTGGTCCTCCGGGGCGGTCTGGTCCGGTTCGCGGGGCCGGAGGCCGACGCGGCGCCCGCCGACGAGTCGATCCGGACCGATGGGTTCCTGATGCCCGGGGTGGCCGATCGCCACGTGCACATCCGGCTCTCGGATCCGGGGTCGGTGCTCCTCGGCGGGGTCACCGCCGTGCGCGACCTGGCGTGGGACCCGGACGAGATCTTCGCCCTCGCCGGCGCGTCCGAGATGCCGACGTTCACCGGTCCGCTGATCCGTGCGGTGGGCCCGATGCTCACCGCGCCTGGCGGCTATCCAACCGGCGACGGCTGGGCGCCCGACGGCGCGATCCGAGAGCTTCGCGGCCCCGAGGACGCGGCGGCAGCAGTGGCCGAGCTCGCGGGCCACGGCGCTGCGGCCATCAAGGTCGCGTTGAACGCCGAGGCCGGTCCGACCCCCAAGGACCAGGAGCTGTCATCGATCGTCGAGGCGGCGCACGAACGCGGCCTGCCGGTGACGGCCCACGTGCAGGGCGCAGGCCAGACCGAGCGGGCGGTGGGCGCCGGGGTCGACGAGCTCGCGCACACGCCGTGGACCGAGCGGCTTCCCGACCTCCTCCTGGACGCGGCGGCGCGGACGATGCGGATCGTTTCGACCCTCGACATCCACTCCTACGGGGAGATCACGCCCGAGCTCAGGGTCGCGTGCGACAACCTCGTGCGGTTCCGCGCGGCCGGCGGCACCGTCGTGTACGGGACCGACCTCGGCAACGGCCCGATCCCGGCGGGCATCCACGTGAGGGAGGCGCTGCTGCTCCACGAGGCGGTCCGGATGACGCCGGAGGAGGTCCTCACCGCGATGACGCCGGGTCGTATCGCGAGGGACGCACCGGCCGACGTGATCGTGGTCGACGGGAACCCCCTCGAACGCATCGAGGCCCTCGGCGGGCTGCAGCTGGTCGTCCGGGCGGGCACCGTCGTCTCGGACGCGAGGACGGCGTAGACGGCGCCGGACGCGGCGTGGGAACGATGGCCGAATTCCATCTCCTGCACGAGGGATACCTCTCGGGGACCGACGACGACTTCGTCGGCTCGACGGTGAGCTTCGTCCGCGACGGGGACGCGCTGATCGTGATCGACCCGGGTCTCGTCAAGGGGCGGCCATCGATCCTGGACCCGCTGTCGTCGCTCGGGGTCGGACCGGACGACGTCACCGACGTCGTGATCTCGCATCACCATCCCGACCACGCCCTCAACGTCGCGTGGTTCCCGAACGCCCGGGTGCACGACCACTGGGCCTGGTACCGCGGCGACCTGTGGGTCTCCCGGCCGGCCGAAGGCGCCGAGCTCGCACCGGGCGTCAGGCTGATCGAGACGCCCGGCCACACGCCGCAGGACATCTCGACGCTCATCGACACCGAGGAGGGTCTCGTCGTGGCGACCCACCTGTGGTGGACCTCCTCGAAGCCGGTCGAAGACCCGTACGCGACCGATCCCGGCGCGCTGCACGTCGGTCGCGAACGGGTCCTCGCGCTCCCGGACCTCGCGCGGATCGTGCCCGGCCACGGACCGGCGTTCGTTCCCGACGACGACACCCCCCGCTGATCCAACCGGCCTGGGCGTCGACCTAGGCCGCCGCCGGGCTGATCGGCGCGCGGCCGGTCAGGAGCTCGTAGAGCTCGGCCAGCGTTCCCGCCTCGAGCGGCTCGGGGAGCTGGGGTCCGATCTCGCCGTCGCCGAGCGCCCAGGTGATGATCTCGGCCGCCTGCTCGGTTCCCCGCTCCTTCCACGGGACCCTCTTGTCGTTCCAGGTCCCGACCCCGCGAACGTCCATGAACCGGCGCATGACCCCGGGATCGACGTTGACGTCGGCCCACGCGTGGGCGATCTCGTGGAGCGCGTACTTGCGGGCGTAAGGCTCGCTCGAGTCCTTCGTGCAGAGGTCGATGCGGTTCATGTAGTAGAGGCCGAGCCCACCGTTGCACGCCTCGCGGGAGCGGTGGACGTGCACCTCGAGCGGCGGCAGCTCCCGCAGCCCCGCCGTGCGGAAGCGGTGCAGCGCCCAGTCGACGGCGGCCTCGTCGTTCGCGTCGGCCCCGGTGAACGTAAGCGGCTGGGGAGCGGGGGCGGCGCGGGTTGCGCCGAGGGTCATCGCGGACGCCGCGATCGCCAGCGTCGCCGCCGTCCGGCGGGTCCAGGTGCGGGTGGTGGTGTCCATGGCCGCACCTTCGGGCGGGGCCCTCGCAGCACCGCCGCAGGCCGCTGGAGCCTCGCTGGAATGTGACGCGGGTCACCGGCTCTCGTGCCTCCCTTCCTGGGGAAGTGCGTGTACCGTTCGCGCCGTGGAATTCCGCGTGCTCGGTCCGCTGGAGGTCGTCGGGAAGGACGGCCCGCTGGCGCTCGGCGGCCCAAAGCAGCGCGCCGTGCTCGCGCACCTGGTCCTCCGGGC
>DATFEU010000148.1:0-16187 GCA_035250725.1 Actinomycetota bacterium | reverse complement strand
CGGATCGTGTCCGGCTGGGTGGCGAACACCAACTCGACGCCGGTGGGGCGCCTCACGCTGGGGAACACCACTGCCGGGACGTGGACGGCCAACGTCGACGACATCCGCGTGGATCACGTACCGGGCTGAGACACGGTTCGGAACGGAAGCTGATCCGGACCTGCGTGTGGTACTCGGAGATCGTGCCGTCGTTCACGAGCGCGCAGAACGCCGAACCACCGACAGGCGCCGAGGTTGGCGAGATCGTCCCGCAACGAACTTCCCGGACGCCACCTCCCTACCAACGGGTCTCGCGCCTGCACGTCGAAGTCACCCCCCAGTGTCCCGGTGAAGACACACGGCGGGATAGACCTCGGGCGCCCTCGATCAGCACGACGACGTTTGCGCTGACGAAGTGTCGGTTAATGCCGATCGAGCTACGCCCACAACCATCAGGGCCTATGCGCGGAACCTCGGCACCGAAGGCCCGGTCACGTCGCTGGTTCCTCGGCTCGTTCCTCCCACGTAACGCGGTCGATCCGGTAGACGCGGTGGAGCAGGCCCTTGTAGTCGGCCTCGCGGTCGACGCGCATCCCGGTCTTCTTGGCGACCCGCGCCGACGCGTTCTCCGGACGGACGAGCGCGATCAGGTGATCGACGTCCTCGCGAAGGCCCAGTCGCGAGCCGCCGAGGCGGCCTCCGGCGCGATCCCCTCCCCCTTCCGCCCCGGCCGGGTGTGCCAGCCGGTCTCGACCTGGTCCACCCCCTCGACCACCTGGAGCGTCGGGCCGGCCGTGCCGAGGGCCCCGTCACCCGGTCCTCGACGATCAGGAGGCCGAACCCGCGGATCTCGTAGCTCTCCAGCGTGCGCTCGAGCCACGCGGTCGCGGCCTCGCGGTCGAACGGCGCCGGATACCACCGCATGTGCTCGGGATCCGAGAGCATCGCGTGGAGGTCGTCGAGGTCGTCGCACCGGTACGAGCGGCGGCGGAGCCGTTCGGTCTCGATCGCGATATCCGGGTCCACGGCCGCGCAGCCCACGCCACATCGGCCCCGGGACGGACGCGTTCACCCGGCGCCTGGACTATCCTCGGCCAGGGGTTCGGGGGCTCAAGGAGCGAGCCCGGATGGGCGAGCGGTAGCCCCCGACCGATAGGCCCGTTCGAGGAGAGGCGATGGACATCAAGGGCAAGCGGCTCCGGCTCCTGTACTCCGATCTGTTGGGGGTCGAGCGCGGCAAGTACCTGTTCGGCGACGTCGCCGACTCCGGCCACTCGGCCTTCTGCATCGGCGTGTACCCGCTCACGACGGACAAGGAGATCCTCGACATCTCCAACCAGCAGTTCGACATCGGCCTGCCCGACGTCGAGGCGTTCATCGACCGCGACACGCTCCGGCCGGGATGGGAGGACGACACGATCGTCGGGATCGCCGACGTGCGGCGCGAGGGCGAGCCGGTCGAGGTCGATCCCCGGCAGATCCTGCGGAAGGCGATCGAGCCGTGGGCGGCGATGGGCCTCGAACCGATGTTCGCGTTCGAGTCGGAGTTCTATCTGCTCGAACCCGCGGACGAGGGCGGCTGGAAGGCGGTCGACCTCCCCTCGCACCGCGTATACGGGACCGGGATGTCCGTCGACCCCGACGGGACGATCGACGCCATGGTCGCGGCCGCGCTCCGGTGCGGCTTCCCCGTGGAGAGCTGGAGCAGCGAGTACGACACCGCGGCCTACGAGGTGAACATCAAGTACAAGGAGGCGATCCCGGCTGCCGACGAGTGCTTCCTGTTCCGGCTGCTCGTTAAGGAGATCGCCGCGAAGAACGGGAAGCTCGCGACGTTCATGGGCCGCCCCTTCAACGACCGCGGCGGGAGCGGCCTGCACCTGAACTTCTCGCTCCGCCACGAGGACGGATCGAACGCCTTCGACGAACCGGACGCGCCCGAGGGGCTCGCGCCGATCGCCAGGCAGTGCATCGCGGGGCTGCTCGCGCATCACGAAGGGCTGTCGGCGATCGCGGCCCCGCACACGAACGCGTACAAGCGTCTCCAGCCGGACATGCTGAACGGCTACTGGGCCAACTGGGGCCACGACGACCGCACGGTCTGTATCCGCGTCCCGCCCGCACGCGGCGCAGGCACCCGGATCGAACACCGGATGTCGGACGGGGCGGCGAACGCCTACCTCGCGGCCGCGGCGTTCCTGCACGCGGCCCGGTTCGGCGTCGAACAGCAGATGGCGCCTCCAGAGCCGCAGGTCGCCGGCGAGCCGCCGAACACCAGCCGGAAGGTCCCGCCGACGCTCGAGGCGGCGCTCGAGGCGCTCGAGGCGGACGAGCAGCTGTGCGCGGCGCTCGGCCCATGGGTGATCGAGAGCTTCACGAAGCTGAAGCGCGCCGAGTGGGAGCGTTACTCGAAGACCGTCGGCGACCCGGCCACGACCGAGGTCACGCCGTGGGAGACCGAGTACTACCTTCCGTTCTTCTGAGGGCGTTGGGGGGTCGCGTCGTTCGATGCGAGACTGCCGGGAGGTGCGGCTGAGGATGACTCCATGACGGTTCGATCGGACGAGATCGATCTATCGAGCCATGACGCCTTCGTCGAGGAGGTTCCGCTCCGGGCGTTCAAGGAGCTGCGCGAGCAGGACCCGGTCCACTGGCAGCCCGAGCCCACGCCGAACCGCGGCTTCTGGGCGGTCACGCGCTTCCACGACATCGAGGACATCCTCCGTGACACGAAGCGCTTCTCCTCCGCGCACGGGATCACCCTCGAGGAGCAGACCGAGGAGGAGGTCGAGGCGCGCAGATCGATGATCGACATGGACCCGCCGAACCACTCCCAACTCCGCCGCCTCGTCAGCAAGCTCTTCACGCGGAGCGCGGTGGCCCAGTACGAAGGGTTCATCCGGGAGCAGGCCCGCCTCGTGCTCGACGGCGGCCTGCCCAAGGGCGAGTTCGACTTCGTGGAGGAGATCTCGCGTGAGCTCCCGATCCGCGTGCTCGCTCGCATCATGGGGGTCCCCGACGAGGACCTCCCGATGTGCGTCGAGCTCGGCGACGCGATGATCGCGCAGGCCGACCCCGAGTACTCACGCGCCGTGATCGACAAGGAGGACACCAGCGAGTACCGTCTCCTCCCCTTCCGGAGCCCCGCGGCCGTCGAGCTCATGGCCTACGGCCACCGCCTGGCCGAAGAGCGACGAGCGGAACCGAGGGACGACCTGGTCACCAAGCTCGTGCAGTCCGAGGTCGACGGTGAAGGGTTGACCACGGCGCAGTTCGACAACTTCTTCTGCCTGCTGATCGTGGCCGGGAACGAAACGACGCGCCATGCGATCACGCACGGTGTTCGAGCCTTGGTGGATCACCCGGATCAGTGGCGGCGTCTCCGTGACGAGCCGGAACTGATGCCCCTGGCGGCCGAGGAGATCCTCCGGTACGGCTCTCCCACCATGCACTTCCGCCGGACCGCGCAGACCGACCTGGAGCTCCACGGCACCCGGATCCGGCAGGGGGACAAGGTGGTCGTCTGGTTCGTATCGGGGAACTACGACGAGGAGGTCTTCACCGACGCCGAACGCTTCGACGTCGGCCGCGACCCGAACCCGCACATGGCGTTCGGGAGCGGAGGACCCCACGTCTGCCTCGGCGCACACCTCGCGCGCCTCGAGGTCCGGGTGATGTTCGAGGAGCTGATCCCACGCTTGGAGAGCCTCGAGATCACCGGCCCTGTCGAGCGTCTGCGCTCGAACTTCATCAACGGCATCAAGCACATGCCGGTGCGCGTGTCGCTCGCATGACCCGATCTCGGTGACCCGGTTCCCCCGGCTCCAGATGCGCCTGTCGCTGGAGGCGCACGAGGTGCCGAGCGACGTCGATCATCGAACGATCGATCCGTCCGACGCGGCGGCGCTGGGCGCGCTGATGCTCGCGGCGTACCGGGGCACCGTGGACGACGAGGGAGAGACCCTCGATGACGCCGTCGGCGAGGTCGAGCAGGTCCTCGAGGGGTCCAACGGACCGTTCCTGTTCGACGCCTCCTTCGTCGTCGAGGACGAGGACGCCCCGATCGGCGCGAGCCTGGTCGCGATGTGGGAGTCGCGTCCCCTCCTCAGCTATCTCGTCGTCCATCCGAGGGCCCGGCGACGCGGCCTCGGTTCGTTCCTGATCGCGAGGAGCGGCGATGCGCTCCTCGCCGCGGGTCGACCCGAGCTCGATCTGTTCGTGACCGAGGCGAACGAACCCGCGGTCAACCTCTACCGCAAGCTGGGGTTCCGGGTCGTCGACCGCGTCGAGGGGCCCGCCGCCGGCGCGTGATCAGAGCCGCGGGAGCGCGATCACGCCGGCGAGGGCGATGATCATCAGCACCGCGGCTATGGCGACCGCAGCCATCCGCACACGCTTGTACGTGAAGCGCTGCGACACGGCGATCAGGAACAGCACGGTCGCGAACAGGACCGTGAGGCGGATGTAGTCGTCCTCCGTCTCGCGGGCCTCGGTCCCCGAACGGAACGTCTCGGCCGCCCGCTCGTGGAGCTCGGCCGAACGTTCGATCAGCTCGTTGTGGTACTCGGGCATGAAGCTCGGACCGGGCGGCGCGTCCGGGTTCGAGAACGGCCTCGTCGTGAGCCAGGCGTCGAAGGCGACCCGGAACTCGGGTGAGAATCGTTCCACGTAGAGGTCCGCGATCTCGTCCTCTCCCTGGGCCCTGGCCTCGATCCACGTGTTGAACGTGGTGATGTCGAGCAGGCGCTGCTGCCCGCCGAGCGTCGCCGCCTCGTCGGCCCTGACCCAGAGCTCCGTCGACGCCCCGTACTGCAAGGCGTTCCGACCGTCCCACCTCGCCGCCTGGTACCCGCTCCACGCCGTGGCGACGGCCACGATCGCAAGGATCACGACCTCGACGATCTCGCCCAGTTCCCTCCGGTGCCCCTCGCCGTCGTCGGGGGGATGCTCCCCACGCTCGCTCAGGGCGTAGGCGGCCTCGAGGTTCTGGTCCTCCGGCATCAGCCCTGACCGACCGTTCGGAGCATCGAGCGAAGCAGGCCCGCGAGCTGCTCCTGCTCGTCGGGCTCGAGATGCGCGGTGATCGCGACCTCCTCCGCGTTGAACGTCGGGAACAGGCGCTCGATCTTGCGTCGACCGGCGGGCGTGAGCTTCACCCGCACGAGCCTGCCGTCCTCCCTCGTCTTCGACCGCCGCACGTACCCGCGACCCTCGAGCGTCGTGACGACGCCGGTCGAGGTCGGACGGCTCACGCCGATCGCGGCGGCGAGGTCGCGTGATTCCATCTCCCCCCACACCCACAGCACCCACATCGCGACGAACGAGGTCCACGAGAGCCGGTCGGCCGAGAGCACCTTCGCTTCCATGTGCCGCCGGATCGCGGCCGAGACGCGGAACAGGTTCGACACCGCCCACATCGCGCGGAAGTCGAGCGGCAGATGGCCGAGCTCCTCGACGACCCTGCGCTCGTCGGGGAGCAGGTCGTCGTTCGGTACGGGCATGCAGCGAATCGTAGCCCCGGACGACCGGCTCAGCAGGACAGGAAGGAATCGCCCCCGGGGCCGCCGACACATGTATCGTCCCCGCCCCCGCCGAGCAGCTGGTCGTTCCCCTCGCCGCCGCGCAGCTCGTCGTCGCCCGGGCCGCCTCGCAGCTCGTCGTTCCCGGCTCCCGCGACGAGCGTGTCGCGTCCGGTGCCTCCTTCGAGGAGATCGTTGCCGTCGCCCGAGACGAGCCGGTCTCCGCCGCCGCCGCCGACCAGCGTGGCGCGCCCCGAGAACGCGGCGGCCACGATCGTGTTGTTCCCCGCGCCGCCCTCGGCGCGGACCTTCTCGACCGAGGCGAGATCGGTCACCTCCTCGTCCGGCGTGAACCGCGTGATCCGTTCGTCCTCGACGACCCAACGATCGTCCCCTTCGACCGAGACCGTGTCGCGCCCCTTGCCGCCGACGACCTGGCCCGGGCCCGCACCCGGCTCAACGACATCGGCTCCTTTCCCGCCCCGGAGCTCGTCGTTCCCGCCCCCGCCGTGCAGCTCGTCCGGGTGCTCGGATCCGACCACCCGGTCGTCGCCCTCCTCGCCGCGGACGAGGACGCGTCTCAGGTCCGCGAAGGCTTTCCGCGTGACGTCGCCGAGGTTCACGACGTCCGCGCCGCCGCCGGCGAGGACGGCGATCCGCCGGAGCTCTCGGCACGTGTCGGGCCCGCCCGAGGGTCGCGCCTGGTTGACGGTCACGTTGCCTCCCTCGCAGCGGACGGTGATCGTGTCGTCCTGGGCCGTGCCCGTCACCGTCAGGACGCGGTCGGCGATCTCGGCCGAGATCCCGCCGGCGGATGCGGGAGGCGCCGGCCCCAGGACCGCGACGAACCCCAGCGCGGACAGGATCGCTGCCCTGCGCGCCGCCGAGCGAGCCGTGACCTCACGCTGGGGAACGAGCACGACGTTGGTCAACGACCGCGGGCAAGCATCTCAGCCCGCTGGGTCCTGAGCGACGATCCCCCAGGCTCCTCGCCACGAGGCTCCGGGTTCGAGCGTGATCAGGTCGGTTCCCGTCGCGAGGGCGTTCGGGGGACACGTCATCGGTTCGACGGCGATCGCCCGCCGACGCCGGACAGCCGGAGCGAGGGTGTCCCCCGTGTAGACCATGAGGTAGCCGAACACCTCGTCCGCCCACAACTCGACGCCCCGACCACGGTCGGCCGCCTCCACTCGCGTGCGCGACCGGCCGTTGCGATCCACGCCGAGACCCGAGAAGCAGGTATCCAGCTCCGTGGATCCGATCTGTCGCGCGCTCGTGAAGTCGAAATCGGTGCCCGCGACGTCCTCCGCCCCTATGGGAAGCGCACGTTCGTCCGTCACCAACCTCCGCGAGGCCGCGATCGTGAGCCGCGCCCCGTCGATCGGGACCCCGACCGTCAGGTACGGGTGGAATCCGATCCCGAACGGAGCCGGCCCGCCCGAGGTGTTCGTCGTCCGTACGCCGACCGAGAGTCCGCCCGGACCAAGCCGATACTCGACGCCCAGTTCGAGCCGCCAGGGATACGCGGGCTGCGGGTGCAGGACGCACTCGAGGAGGACGGCATTCTCGGACTTCGATGCGACGAGCCAGGGGAGCCAGCGCACGACCCCGTGGATCGCGTTCCCGAGTTCCGGCTCGTCGAGCGGAGCCCTCCCCTCGACGCCGTCGAATGAAAAGCGCCCACCGTCCAAGCGGTTCGGCCACGGGGCGAGCACCTGCCCCCTGCCGGCCGACGCGTGTTCGTCGACCGCGAACCCGTCCACGATGTCGAGGCCTCCGACCGTGTAGGAACGCAACGTGGCGCCGACTTCCGTTACTACCGCGACCTGACTACCTAGGCGGATCTCGTGTTGTTCGCCCGAAGGCGGCGTCCCGTCGGGTTGCGGCATCGATCAGCTGATCCGGAACAGACCCGCGAGACCGATCACGTACATCAGCAGCACGAGCCACGAGTCCGGCCCGATCCCGACGAACTTCTTCGGCGGGCGCAGGACGAGCCCTCCCGCGAACAGCGCCGTGACGACCACACCGATCCCGCCGAGCCAGGACGAGCTCGCGTCGACCGACTGCAGCACCGGCCTGCCGGCCAGCAGGTCGGCGACGAGGAACAGGGTCATCTGGACCTGGTTGCCGCCGAAGATGTCGCCCATCGCCAACCCCACCTGACCGAGCCGAACGGCCCGGATGCCCGTGCTGATCTCGGGGAGCGCCGTGACGGCCGCGAGGATCGTGGCCCCGAAGATCACGCCGTTGATGCCCCAATCGTTCGCGAGCGCGTCGCCGCTCTGCTCCAGCACGACGCCGGCCACCAAGGTGACGCCTGAGGCCGCGGCGAACACCCACACAACGGTCGTTGTCTTCGCGTTCGCGAAACGGTTCGGTCGAACGCCTTCGACCGGCCCGGGGCTCGGCGCGACCATCCGCGCCTCGACGTGTTCGGTCACCGTCGCCCAGCGCTGACTGCCGCGCAACCGGTTGAGAACCATCAGTCCGAGGAACCAGGTGACCACGATCAGGATCGAGATCGGGCTCACCGATCCGATGGCGACCGAGACCGGAAGCAGCGGCCCGAGCAGTGCCATCGTCACGAGGATGATCACGAACACGGCCTCGATGATCGGCTCGAGCACCGTCGAGAGCGACGTGAGAGGCGTCTTGCTGCGCGAGGTCGCGTCCAGCAGCACGAGGACGAGGGTCTGCATCGCGATGCCGCCGAGGAGGTTCCCGGTCGCGAGGCCGAGGTGACCTTGGATCGCGGCCGAGATCGTGATCGCGATCTCGGGCAGCGTGCCGGCGATCCCGAGCAAGATCAGGCCACCGAGCGCCTCCCCCAGCCCGAGTCGATCGTCGACGATGTCCGTCGTATCCGAGAGGAAGATGCCGGCGACCCACGTTGCACCGGCGCCCGCGACGAAGACCACGATGAGCGCGGTCGTGCTCAGCGAATCCATCCGCCTCCCGGGTCGTCGGGGTTCGTGTGAGTGAAACCCGTTGAGGGGTCCCCGTCAAAGCGGGTCAGCCGGCTGCTCGGCGCGAGCTCGACCTTGCCCGAGGTGGCGATGAAGTCCGGGCAACCTCACGATCGCCGTGATCGGTCCGACCCCGACACCGACACGTCCTCGCGGTGGTACTGCTGGAGCAGCGACTCCTCCTGTTCCTTGCGGGGGAAGAGGAAGAAGACCAGGGTTGCTCCCAGCAGGATCGCGATGATGCCGGCGGCGTAGGCCCAGTCGGCGCCGTCGAGGAACGACTGCTTCGCCCCGGCCGTGATCTGCTTCGCGTACTGGGGGTACTGCTGTGCCACCGCCTCGGCTCCTGCGAACGACTTGGTGAGCTGCGCTTGGACGCCGTCGGTGATCTGCTCCTGCGCCGACGGCGGCGCCACGGCGATCGCCGACGCGACGGCCGCCGCGTACCCGGCGGTGAGGAGCGCACCCAGGATGGATTGCATGATCGCCCCACCGAGATCGCGTTGGAGATCGGCAGTCCCGGACGCCATCCCCGCCCGGGTCACGGGCACCGAGCCGGTCAGCGAATGCGACGCGGGCGTTCCTGCGAACCCCACACCGGCGCCGACGAGCGCGTAGGCGAGCCCGATCTCCCAGTACGAGATGCCTTCATTCCAGCGGAGCAGCATCCAAACGAACCCGAGGAAGCAGCACGCGTACCCGACGAGGAGCGTGAAGCGCGCACCCCGCGCCTCCACGAGCTTGGCCGAGCGGGGAGCGATGAGGACCATGAACACGGCACCGGGCAGGATCGCCGCTCCGGCCTCGAGCGTGTCGTAGCCCAGCACGTTCTGCAGGAACTGCTGACCGATGAACATCGCTCCCATCAGCGTTCCGAACACGACGATCCCGGCGCACGCCGCGACCCAGAAGATGCGGCGACCGGCGATGCGAAGGTCGTAGAGGGGCGACGCCCCTCGACGCTCCCGGAAGAAGAAGGCGACCGCCAACGCGAGGGAGATCCCGGCGAGGACGAGGACCAGGGTGCCCTCCGCCGGGACCGGCACGAAGTTGATGGCCAGGATCAACGAGGCGACCAGAGCGACCGAGATGACCCCCCCGAGGTGGTCGACGGGGTCGGTTGCTTCGTTGACGTGCGCCGGGACGAGGCGGATCGCGAGGAGCAGCGCCACGACGGCGAGCGGAAGGGTGAGCAGGAAGACCGACCCCCACCAGAACTCCTCGAGCAGAAGCCCCGAGAGCAACGGGCCGAGGGCGGAGATCGCTCCGCCGATCCCCGACCACAGCGCGATCGATCTCGTGCGGCCTGGCCCGGACCAGAGCGCGGTGATGAGCGCCAGGGTGGTCGGAAACGCCATGCCCGCGGCCAACCCGCCGCCCACCCGCGCGAGGAACAGCACCCCGTCGGACGGCGCGTAGGCGGCGAGGAGGCTGAACGGGATCGCGAGGGATGTCCCGAGGACCAGCATCATCTTGCGCCCGTAGCGGTCGCCGACCGCGCCCAGGTACAGCACCGAGGCCGCGAGGCCGAGCGAGTATCCGACCGCGATCAGGTTCAGCGTCGTCTGCGACGACTCGAACGCGGCGCCGATCGACGGTAGGGCGACGTTCGCGACGGCGAGGTTCAGGTTCGCGACGGCCGCGACGAGGATGAGCGCGAGCAGGACCAGCCCGGCCCGCTCCGGAGCACTCCCCCGCTCGGCCGGCGACATCCCGCCGACGATAGCGGGGGTCGGAGCTCGGTGACCCGGGTGTCAGTCCTCCTCGTGGCGGATCCGCTCGCGTTCTTCGGAGAACCGCAGCGTCTCCGCGACGATCAGCAGCAGCATCACGGCGACGAGCAGCGCGAGCGCCGCCAGCGACGGGACGCCCAGGCCGACCGGGATCAGCACGAGCATCAGGGCGGCCGCGACCAGTCGCCGCACCTTGACCAGGTGCTCGACCCGGTACGCGAACGCCACGTGCGCGACGAGGAACAGCGCGACGCCGCAGTACATCGCCACGAGCGGCAGCGTCGCGAGCGGGTCGCCGATCGTGTGGTCGCCCTCGCCGCCGACGTGCGCGAGCACGTCCTCCAGCCCGAGCGCCATCAGCACGATGCCGGCGATCATCGGCAGGTGGAGGTAGCTGTACGCGTCACGGGCGAGGCGTGCCCGCGGCTCCCCTCGCAGGCGCCGGAGGGTGCGCTCGGCGATCAGGGAGACGACGTCGAAGTACGCCCACCAAATCGTGCCGGCGAGCGCGAGCCCGAGCACCGACGCGGCGACGATCGGCCCCGAGACCGGCACGTGCACCACACCCAGGCCGATCGCCACGATCGACTCGCCGAGTGCGATGATCACGATCAGCCCGTGTCGCTCGGCGAAGTGAGCGGCCGAGTTCAGCCGCCACCCAGAGGCGCCCGCCAGGATCGTGCCGAGGTAGTCGGCGACCAGCGCCGCCGCCCAAGCCAGCGTCTGTGCCGTCCCGTGGAGCTGCGACGCCACGAGGAGGAGGGCCGTGCCGCCGACGACCGAGGGCACCCACCGGATCAGCTGACCTCGGAGGGCGTCGTCGCCGCTGGTCCCGGCGGCGAACCAGAACATGACCAGGTGCAGGACGCGAACGGCAAGGTAGCCGAGCGCGATCACCACCGGGCCGCTCCACCCGCCCGGAAGGTCGTCGAACGCCTCGGGGACCGTGAGCGCGACGACGAACATCGCCGCCATCGCGCCGAACATCGCCAACCGGCCGACGCCCTCGTCCGCCCGGACCACATTGCCGAGCCAGGCATAGCCGACCCAGCACCACCAGAGCAGGGACAGGACGAGCAGGCCGCGCACGATCCCGCGAGCCGTGAGGTCGTCACCCATCAGGGAGGTCACCTGGGTGATCGCGAACACGAAGACCAGGTCGAAGAACAGCTCGATCGGCGTGACGCGCGCCTCTTCGGCGACCGCCAGGATCCGCGGATGCCGCTCGGTGCTCACGGCGGCCATCGTCTCACGGCGCGTCACCCGGCCGGGCCGCGAGCTCCCGAACATATCGGTCGAGGCGATCGGCCAGCTCCTTCGGGCGGGCGAGCGCCGGGAGGTGCCCGCCGTCCATCTCGTCGGGCGCGATGCCGAGTCGCTCGCGGACCACGCGACGCAGGAACTCGGCGGGGAAGAACCGGTCGTCGCGACACAGCAGGAACCGGGTCGGCACGTCGGGCCACCGTTCGAACGGGTAGGGGCGCTCGAACGGCGTCCCGGACTGCTCGCGCTCCCCGCGCTCGAACGCCTCGGCCACGACGCCGGCGGGGACGTCGTGGAAGAATTCGGTCCTGACGTCGACTTCCACGTCCACCGTTCGGCCGTCGCGCTCGGCCTGCGCGCGCCTGGCCTCCTCGAATCCCGTGTTCGCCCACCAGTCCCCCGGCGATTCGCCCGGCGCCGGCACCATCGCGGCGAGCAAGATGATGAGCCGGACCGGCACGCGGTCGCACACGAGTGGCGCGGTGAACCCACCCAGCGACTGGGCCACGACGACGAGGTCCGTCCGGTCGCCCACCGCCTCGACCACGGCGTCCGCGTACTCGGGGAAGCCGGCCCGGTCGTCGTCGGACGGCAGGTCGGGCGCGAAGGCATCGTGGCCGCGCGCCTGGAGCTCGGGGACCAGCAGGTGCCAGTACCAGGCCTCGGACCCGGCGCCGTGGATCAGGACGAAGGTGCTCAAGGTGGCTCCTCACTCGGGTGTTCAAGGAGATGGGACTCCATCCCGCGACGCGACTCATCGCCGTCGCGGCGTGCGTGGTCCCCCCACGCCCGGTCGTGAGATAGTTCCGGCGTCGCGGATGTTGTCGACCACCGAAGGGGGAATCGGATGAGCATCGGACCGGTGGAGTACATGATCGTGGCCTTTCCCGGCAATCAGTTCAAGGGGGAGATCGTGCCAGCCCTCGCCGAGCTGGTGGAGGCGGGAACGATCCGGATCATCGACCTGGCGTTCGTCTTGAAGGACGCGGACGGCGCCGTGGTCACCGCCGAGATGGGCGACCTCGACTCCGACGTGTTCAAGGCGTTCGACGCGCTCACGCCCGAGACGCTCGGCCTGCTGAACGAGGAGGACCTCGCCGCAGCGGCCGAGGAGCTCGAGCCGAACTCGTCGGCCGCCCTCCTGGTGTGGGAGGACGTCTGGGCCACCAAGCTCCGGGACGCGATCCTGAACGCCGGCGGCGAGCTGCTCGATCTCGAACGCCTGCCCTATGAGGTGGTCCAAGCAGCCGTCGAGTTCGCGAACGCGAACAAGGAGTAACCGACCGGAGAGAGGGGGACCGCACCATGATGAGACGCAGAGGTCCAGGACTCGTCGGCATGGCCGCTCGTACCGCCGTGGTCGCCGGCACGGCGACGGCGGTGAGCGGCCGAGTTGCGCGGCGGCAGCAGTCGAAGTACGCCAACCAGGACGCCGCGTATACGCAGACCCAGGCCGCGGCGGCCGAGGCGGGGGTCGAACAACAGGCGATGGGCCCGCCCCCCGACGAGGACCCGGCGATGCAGATCCAGAAGCTGGCGCAGCTGCACGCCTCGGGGGCGCTCAGCGACGAGGAGTTCGCGGCGGCGAAGGCGAAGATCCTGGGGATCTAACTGCGGCCGCTTAGCGAGCGGCCTGCGCGAGCACCTTCGAGAAGTACATGAGCGCGCTCTTCGTCTTCGTCTGCTGTTCGCCCGTCAGGTCGATGCCTCGGCCGGAAAGGTATGCCTGCGCCTCCGCGGCGACCTGGAACGCCTCCGCGGGCGCACATTTGGTCGACAGCTCGAGGATGCGCGAGCCGTTGGGATAGAACCACAGCTCGACGGCCATCTTCCGCTCGAGTTCCTTGGGCTTGAACTTCAGCTTCAGCAGGTTCACGGGCCCGAGGACCGACACGTCGTCGAGCCCGATGCCCTTGGGGGCGTTCGCCTCGAAGTAGCGGCGCTGTGCCTTCGAGAAAAGCTTCCGGGGCGGCCTGCCGCCTGCCGCCGTTTCCCACACCTCCGCGTTGGTCGACGTGCCCTTCAACGACGCGGAGCAGACGTAGCCGCCGGGCATCGCGTCGACCTCGACCCCGAACGATGGGTCGGTCCGGAGCTCGGGGGCGATCTCGTCGGGGATCACGGGCCGCATCTTCACGACCGTGTCGGCCGCGGAATCCTGGATCCTGCGCGCCCGCACGACGACGCCGGCGTCGTTGAGCTTCAGGTCGTGGGTGTCGAAGAAGAACACCTGCCGGACGCGAGCGTCGAGCGGGTCGATGCCGAGCGCCTTCACGGTCGCGTTCGTGTTGCCCTCCGGGACCGTGAGCTTCAGCTCGACGCTGTCGGCCCCCTTCATCAGGCCGAGCACCTCCTGCAGCTGCTCGCCGGTGAGGGCAGGTCGTCGCTTCGGGTCTGCCATCTCGCCTCCTCACGTGCGGGCCCAGGGCATCCGGGGCCGGATGCAGGCACTGTACCCCGAGATCGAAAGCGACCTATGCTCCCCGAAGCCAGCGACCTGATCGACACCACGATGGAGGCGTGCGGGTGAGCTTCGAAGAGGTGATGGAGGACGTCGTCCGAGGGTTCGAGCTCGCGGGCGTTGCGATCTTGGCCGTTGGTTCGGCGGTCGCGGGCGTCCGGTTCATCCTCGGTCTCATCGGACCGGAGCGCGCGAAGGCCTATGAACAGGTCCGGACCGGCGTCGGCCGCGCGATCCTGCTCGGGCTCGAGGTCCTGATCATCGCGGACATCGTCAAGACGATCACGATCGACACGACGCTCGAAAGCGCGATCACACTCGGGATCATCGTGCTCGTTCGGACGTTCCTCAGCTTCTCCCTCGAGATCGAGCTGGAGGGTGTCGTCCCGTGGCGACGGCGGGCGGTCGAGCACTCGACGGAGGGGAGTGGGGAGGCCTGAGACGCGAAGGCCCGGCCTGAGCCGGGCCTTCGCGCGTTCGGAACCCGAGGTTCAGGTGGCGGTGACGTCCCGTCCGTGGACCGTGAGCGCCCAGATGACCGAGATGCAGATCGCGATCATCACGATCGACCACACCGGGACGTATGGAAGGTAGGCGAAGTTCGCGATCGCGCTGACGAGCGCGATGATCACGCCGATCGTTCGGGCCCAGACCGCCCCGCGGAACACGCCGAAGCCGGCGAAGATCACGATGATCCCCCAGATCAGGTGGACCCAGCCCCACGTGTCGCTCGTGAGCTTGAACACGTAGTCGCCGGTGACCGCGTACGCGTCGGGGTCCACCACGTGCGTGAGCCCGGAGATCGCGTGGAACACGCCGAGCATGATCATCGCGATGCCGGCGAACGTGGCCCAGCCTGCTGCCCAGTAGCTGGGCTGCCTCTCGGAAGCCATATCGCTCCTCCCCTCGTGCGGCGGACGACTCATCCGACCGCGTCGAGCAGAGTCTGCCTCCAGCAGAAGGCCGAATCAAAGACCTGGCGACACCGCTGCGTTAGGGTTCCCGAGGCATGCCGGACCCGGCGGTGGTCCGGCAACGAGGGCGAGGTCACCTTGGCCGCATCCACCGACGACGGCAACTCCGGCTGGCTCAAGGCCGCCCTGCTGGCGATCGGGGCGGCCATCGCCGCGGTGGTCGCGTGGGGCTGGCTGAGCCCGAAACCACCGCCCAGAACGGGCGCCGACGAGGCGGAGCCCCTCGAGGACGATCTCGAGCCGCTCGAGCCGGCACTCGCGGACCGCACGCCACCGGCGTGGGTGAAGCCGACGATCCTGTGGACGATCGGGATCGTCGTCGCGCTGGCAGCGGCGTTCGCGCTCATCGGGATCCTCCACAACGTCGTCATGTGGATCTTCCTCGCGCTGTTCTTCTCGTTCGCGCTGGAGCCCGGCGTGAATCGCCTGGCCGCACGGGGATGGCGCCGCGGCTACGCGACCGGACTCCTGCTCTTCCTCTCGTTCGTCCTGCTCCTGGCGATCGCTCTGATCTTCGTCGGGACCCTCATCCGTGGGGCGACGGTGATCGCCGACCGGGTCCCGCGATGGGCCGACCAGGTGAAGGCGTGGGCGTCGGACGCGGGGATCGACCTGTCCGTCGAGTCCCTCTCACAGGGGGCACAGAACGCTTCCGAGTCACTGGGGTCCCTCAGTGTGGCCGACGCGCTGCTCGGATTCACCGCCTCGTTGGTCGGCAACGTCTTCGCGATGTTCACCGTCGGGATGTTCCTCTTCTACATGGTGGCGGAGGGACCGAAGTTCAAGCGCGCCGTCCTCGCGTTCCTGCCGACGCCGAAGCAGGAGGAGCTCGTGTCGATCTGGGAGGCGGCGATCGACAAGACCGGCGGGTACTTCTACTCGAAGTCGATCCTCATGATCATCAACGGCGGGCTCTTCTACATCGTGCTCCGACTGCTCGATGTCCCCGGGGCAGCCCCCCTCTCGCTGTTCCAGGGCTTCGTGGCCGAGTTCATCCCGATCATCGGGACGTACATCGCCGCGATCGTTCCGCTCATCGTGGCGCTCCTTGCGGTGGGGATGCCCGAGACCCTCATCCTGTTGATCTATGTCCTGATCTACCAGCAGGTGGAGAACTACCTGCTCGCCCCACGGCTCCAGAGCAGGACGATGGAGATGCATCCCGCGGTCGCCTTCGGCGCCGCTCTGGCGGGTGGAGCGATAGGCGGCCTCCTCTGGGCCTTCCTGGCCGTGCCCTTCGCCGCCACGATCCAGGCCTCCGCCTCGATCTGGCTCGAGCGGCACGAGGT
>DATFEU010000135.1:0-7611 GCA_035250725.1 Actinomycetota bacterium | reverse complement strand
TGGAAGTTGGCGAGGTTGCGATAGCCCGCCTCCTCCGCGATATGGGCCACCGGCCGGTCCCCGCCGATCAGCAGGGCAGAGGCGCGGCCGATACGCAGCTGGGTCACATAGTCGGTCACGCCCATATGCGTATGGCGATGGAACAGCCGATGCAGCGTGCTGAGGCTCACATGGACGCGGCGCGCGAGCGTAGCGACCGACAAGGCGGGGTCGCTGTAGTGTTCATGCAGATAGCCGAGGACCGGCGCGATCCGCGCCTCGTCGCCGCCGCTCGGCGCGCTGGCGAGGGCCGGCGATGATAGCGGCGCATGACCATCGTCGCGTGCCAGCACTGCAAGCAGATCGATCAGGCCGATCACCTGCGCGGTCTGGTCGCGTTCCAGCAGTGCCAGGATGCGAGTCCGCGCCTCGACCGCCGCCTTCGCGGAGAAACCGAGGCCGCGCGTGGCCGCATCCAGCATGCGGCAGGTGGCGCGAAATTCTGACAACGACCGGCAGCACCTCAGCCGGGTGCTCCGCCAGGCAGCCGAGCACAAGGGCACGGCGTTCGTCGAGATCTACCAGAACTGCAACGTGTTCAACGACGGCGCGTTCGATCTGCTCCGCGACAAGCCGCAGGGCGTCCACAACCAGATCCGGCTCGAACACGGCGAGCCGATCGTGTTCGACGAGGGGAACCGATGCGTCGTGGTCGGCGACAACGGCCGGTTGCAGATCGCCGAGGTGGCGGGCACCCCCGAGGACCACATCGTGGTGCACGACGTGCACGGGCGTCCGTCGCTCGCGTTCGCGCTCGCTCACCTGTCCCGCGGACCGAGCGAGCCGACGTGCATCGGCGTGTTCCGAGAGGTCGAGCGGCCGGTCTTCGGCGAGGCCACGGTCGAGCAGATCCGGTCGGCCACCGAGCGCCTGGGCCGCGGCAGCGTCGACAAGCTGCTGCACGCGGGCGACACGTGGACCGTCTCCTAGGCGCCGCCGTCCTCGAATCGGTCCATCGCTGCCTCGGCCGAGGCGGCGACCTCACGGAGTTCGGTCACGAGTCCGGGGAGCGTCGCGAGGAGGCGATCGGCGTCGTCCTCGGTCGTCTCCGGCCCGACGCCGATGCGGAAGGTCGTCGTGGCCGGTGACCCCATCTGCTCGAGCACCGACGAGGCCTCGCCCGACGCGCCCGAACAGTTCGAGCCGGCGGCGATCCGGAAGCCGCGGTCGTCGAGCGCCATGCTCAGGATCTCGGCGTCGACGTCGGCCACCGAGAAGCAGACGAGGTGCGGGACGCGCTGAGTGGGATGCCCGTGGACCAGGGCGCCCGGCACGCGCTCCGCGATCGCGTCCCGCAGTCGATCGGTGAGCGTCCACTGCCTCGCCGCCTGGTCGCCCATGTCCTCGAGGCGCGCCGTGAGCGCCGCCGCCATCGCGGCGACCCCGGGGACGTTCTCCATCCCGGAACGCCGCCGTCGCTCGCGGTCGTCGCCGCACGGATACGCGGCGAGGGGCACGCCGCGACGGACGTAGAGCGCCCCGACGCCGGCCGGGCCGCCGAACTTGTGCCCGGACAGCGACAGCAGGTCGACGCCGAGCGCGACCGCGTCGACCGGGAGCCGACCGATCGTCTGACAGGCATCGGTGTGGAACAGGATGCCGGCCTCCCGGGACAATCGGGCCGCCTCGGCGATCGGTTGGATCGTCCCGACCTCGTGGTTCGCGTGTTGGACCGAGGCGATCAGGGTCCCGGGCTTGCGTACCTCCGCCGCGAACGCGTCGAGGTCGACGACCCCGCGCTCGTCCACGGGGACGAGCACGGACTCGAACCCGTCGGTCTCGAGCGTCGTGAGGACGCCCCCGACCGCTGGGTGCTCCACCGTGGTCGTCACCACGCGGCGTCCGAGCTCTCGGATCGGTCGGACGCCTCCCCAGATCGCGAGGGAGACGGCCTCGGTCCCGCCGCTCGTGAACACGATCTCGTCCGGCTGGGCTCCGATCGCCCCGGCGATCGTCGCGCGCGCGTCGTCCATCAGGCGGCGGGCCGTCAGGCCGTCCCCATGGACCCGGAGCGGATCGCCGAACGCGTCGAGCGCCTCGAGCAGCGCGGCGCGAGCCCGCTCGTCCAGCGGCGTGGCGGAGGAGTGATCGAGGTACGTCCGGGTGGAGGTCGCCATCGCGAGAACGAGGGGCATGATATCGGCCCACCGAACGTCGGCCGCCGGTCGGCCCCTCCCGGCCGCTACGGAGTAGCGGGCTCCCGGTCCCTCAGGAAGGCCGACTGGTAGACCACGGCCGCGATGATCGCGCCGGCGAGCGGCCCCACGATCCAGACGAACCAGTCGGACCACGTCCCGGACGACAGCGCCGGGCCGAACCACCGCGCCGGGTTCATCGCCGCACCCGTGTACGGGCCGAAGGCCATGATGTCGAACGCGATCACGAGGCCGATCGTGAGCCCGGCGGTCTTCGAGAACGGACCGTCCGGGTCCACCGCGGTGCCGAACACGGCGAACGCAAGCAGGAACGTCGTGGCTGCCTCGATCACGATGCCCTTGCCGGCGGCGATGCCCTCGGCGAGCTGCGGCGTGCCCCCGGCCGCCGAGTCGAAGAGCTCGCGCGGGATCAGGTACTTGAGCAGGAACGCGCCCGCGATCGCGCCGAGGAGCTGCGCCACGATGTAGATGAGCACGGTTGGGGTCGGCGTCTTGCCGGCGACCCACAGGCCGATCGTGACGGCGGGGTTGATGTGGCCGCCCGAGATGTGGGCGGTGATCGACACCATGATCGCCAGCACGAGCCCGTGCGCGAGGGCGACGCCGGTCAGGTCGAGGCCGAGCCCCACCGCGACGACGGCGCCGGCGCCGATGAACACGAGCGCGAACGTCGCGACGAACTCCGCCACGGCAACCTTGCCAGTGCTCGTCATGCCAACCCTCCTGGTCCGTCGGTTCGGCCACGATAACTTCGGTTCGGCTCGCGCTCAACGATGCCCGGTGGCGAGTTGGGTAGGATGCGGCGCGTGAGGATCCTGCTCGTGGCTCCCGATCCGAGCGCGCGCGAGCTGATGCGCGTCGCCGTGGGCAGCATCGAGCGGCGGCTCGGCGAACCGCTCTCGTTCCTGGACGCGGTCGACGGGAAACAGGGCGCGACGATCGGGCTCCGCGAGCATCCCGATGCCGTCGTCGCGGGCGAGATCGCCTCGAGGGCGGGCGCGTTCTCGCTCGCGAAGGACCTCCGCGGGGCGTCCGAGCCTTACCTCGGGCCCATCGTGATCCTGCTCGAGCGACGGCACGACCAGTGGCTCGCGCGCTGGTCGGGCGCGGATGCATGGTTCGTCGAACCCGTGGACCCCTTCCAGCTCGCGGATCGACTCGTCGAGCTGATCGGGGAGCGACGGAAAGGAGCGGACGCGGTGCGTTCGGCCGGCGAGACGAGGGAGAGCGCGTGAAGATCAAGGGGACGTGCAGGCGCTGCGGCCGGGAGTTCCTGGTCGAGCAGGTGATCGGCAACGGCGGTCGGTGCCCGTGGGACGACAAGCCGTTCCAGTCCGATTACGCCGCCGTGCTCGTGGAGCTTCTGCGGAAGGCGGAGGACGCAGGCGGCACCCTCGAGAACGCCCTCGAGAAGATCGCCGACCTCGAGCCGGAGTTCGTGCTCGATCCGGAGACGGTCCTCTCGCAGACCACGGCGCACCTCGAGCGGCTCGAACGCCCCCACGGCGGCGCGCCGGCGTAGCGCCATGGCCGAGCCCGAGGTCGCCGGGACCGACGAGCGCGCCGAGCGGTACGCGGTGGACGTGCGGTCCGCAGACGACGGCTGGAGCGTGGCGATCGTGGAGGACGGCGCGGAGGTCTCGGTCCGCGCGTGCCGGGACGAGGATGAGGCTCGGACCTACGCCTCGACCGTTCGTCAGCACCTTTCGTGGTTGTCGCCGTCGAAGTTCCGCGACTACTACCGTCTCCGGCGGGCACGGGGGGCTCAAGAAGCGAGCGCCGGGGCGCGAGCGGCAGCCCCCCGGAGCGAGGAGGTCTGACGTGGGGTTCAACGCGATGCAGCCCGGGCGGATCAAGCGGGCAGACCTGGTCTTCCTGCTCCTGGGGATCGCGGTGATCGTGGCCCTCGTGGTGTGGGCCGTCTGGTAGTGGACGACGGCGAGCGCGCCGACCTCGACTACTGCTACGTCACGACGACGGGCCGTCGCTCCGGTAGCACGCACACGATCGAGATCTGGTTCGCGCAGCAGGGAGACGTCGTCTACCTGCTGTCCGGCGGCGGGGACGCGAACGACTGGGTGAAGAACCTTCGGGCTCATCCCACCGTCGGGTTGCGCCTCGGCGATCGCGACCTGATCTGTCTGGCGCGCGTCGTCGAGGATCCCGAGGAGGACGAGCTCGCCCGGCGGCTGCTCATGGACAAGTACGTCCCGCGCTCCTCGGGCGACCTCGAGGAGTGGCGACGGACCGCGCTCCCCGTGGCGATCGAACTGCCGTCGTAGCGGCCGGACGACTCAGGGACGCTCGAGCACCACCGCGAGACCCTGCCCGCCCGAGATGCACAGCGTGGCGAGCCCGAGCGCGACGCCCCGCGACCGCATCGCGTACGCGAGCGACAGGACGATCCGCGCGCCGGACATCCCGATCGGGTGGCCGAGCGAGATGCCGCCGCCGTGTACGTTGAGGCGGTCGCGGTCGAACTTCAGCTCGCGCTCGCACGCGATCACCTGAGCCGCGAACGCCTCGTTGATCTCGATCAGGTCGAGGTCGGCGAGCGAGAGCCCGGTCCGGTCGAGCACCTTCTGCGTCGCCGGCACCGGCCCGATGCCCATGATCTCGGGCGGGACGCCCGCCCACGACGTGCCGACGATCCTCGCGAGCGGCTCCCGCCCCTCGCTGCGTGCGCGGGACTCCGACATGAGCACCATCGCCGCGGCCCCGTCGGTGATGCCGCTCGAGTTCCCGGCGGTGACGCTGCCCCCCTCGCGGAAGACGGGGTCGAGCCTCGCGAGCTTCTCGAGGGTGGTGTCGGGTCGGGGATGCTCATCCGCGGACACGGTGACCGGGCCCTTCGGTCCCGGCGCCTCGACCGGGAACAACTCGGGGGTGCGCGCGTCCGCGCCGGCCGCCGCCTTCAGCTGCGACTCGAGGGCGAACGCGTCCTGCTCCTCGCGCGAGATGTCGTAGCGGTCCACGAGGTTCTCGGCCGTCTCGCCCATGATCAGGCCGCAGAGCGGGTCGAGCAGGCCGTCCCGGTACATGCCGTCGTAGATCTTCGCGTCGCCCATGCGGTAGCCGGTGCGCATCCGGTCGAGGATGAACGGGACGCGGGTCATGTTCTCCATCCCGCCGACGAGGACGACTTCCGAGTCGCCGAGCGCGATCTGCTGCGCACCGAGCTGCAGGGCCTTCATGCCCGACCCGCACGCGATGTTGACGTTGTACGCGGAGACCTCGACGGGCACGCCTGCCCGGACGCTCACCTGGCGCCCGGTGTTCGGACCGTTCCCCGCCTGGCGTGCGTGACCGAGGATCGTCTGGTCGATCTCATCGGGTTCGACGGCGGAACGGCGCATGGCTTCGGTCGCCGCCAGCACGCCGAGATCGACGGCGG
This sequence comes from Actinomycetota bacterium, assembly GCA_035250725.1. Taxonomy (GTDB): domain Bacteria; phylum Actinomycetota; class UBA4738; order UBA4738; family HRBIN12; genus DASSJM01. Next base: position 2,022 of record DATFEU010000135.1, on the reverse strand, counting down.
GGAGCTCGGAATACGAACCGAGGAACCGCCCGATCGGCGTACGGGCGCCCTCGACGATGACCGCCGTCTCCACGCAACCAGTCTATCGGCCGGTCCCGCGCGCCCAGTCGCCGGGGCCCTCGTGGCGGTCGCGCGGCCGCAACTGCCCGAGGAGGCGGTGGAGGTCGGCGCCGCCGTCGACGGGTTCGGCGGGCGGAACGTCGGCGTCGTCGACGGTGACCTCGCTCCGCGCGAGCCACGCCCGAAGCGCGGAGAGCTCGTCGGCCCGATCTCGAGGACAGGGTGCGCCGAGCGGCGCCTCGTCCTCTCGCACCAGCGCCCCCCTCCGCACGCGCAGCCGTCGCCCCGATCCGTCGCGGAGCAGCAGGTCGCCGCCGAGGAGCCACGCGTCCTGTCGCGACCGGACGAGCCCCTCGGCGAGCGACCGCAGCCGGTCGCGGGCGAGCGCGGCCTCCTCGAACCGCTCCTGCTCGGCGAGGTCGCGCATCCGCGCCTCGAGCGTTCCGAGGAGCCCGCCCGGCATGGAGAGGGAGGAGATGAGGGACCGGACGAGCTCCCCGTAGCGCTCGGGGCCGGCGCGGCCGTCGCACGGGGCGAGGCACCTGCCCATCTCGGCGAGCGCGCACGGTGCGAAGCGGGTCGCCGCACGCATCGGCTTCGTGCACCGGCGGATCGGGAACGCGTCCTCGAGCGCCTCCTTCGCCTGGCGGGCCTGGCCCGACGAGGGGAAGGGACCCAGGAACGCGCCCGCACCCTTCGGCTCGCGCACGACCTTGATCCTCGGGTACGCGTCCGCCTCGTCGACGCGCAGGTACGCGTACCGCCGCCACGTCCTGCCCTTGCGGTTGTACTTCGGCTCGTGCTCGCGGATCAGCCGCGCCTCGACGACGAGCGCCTCGAGCTCCGTCGCGCAGGCGACCCCGTCGACCGATACCGCCTCGGCGAGCAGGTCTTCGACCTTCTTGCGCGTGTCGCCGTAGAAGTAGCTCTTCACGCGCGAGCGGAGCCGGTTCGACTTGCCGACGTAGAGCACACGGTCGTCGCGGCCGCGGAACAGGTACACGCCCGGCGCATCGGGCAGGTGGTCGGCGAGCCGGATCTTCCCGAAGTTCGGACGCCCTCGTGCCCGTACGGCGCCGTGCAGCTCTCCGAGCGTCGCGATCCCGAGTCGACCGCCGAGCTCGAGCAGCCCGTCGAGGACCTCGGCGCACGCCTCCGCGTCCGGCAGCGCTCGGTGGGTCGGACGCGCGGCCGTCCGGAAATACTGCGCGAGCGTGCGGAGTCGCACGTTCGGGACGTCGGGCCAGACCACGCGGCGCGCGAGCTTCGCCGTGCACACGGGCGGCGGAGGGAGCGGGTCGTAGTCGAGGCGCTGGAACGCCGTGTTCAGGAACGTGAAGTCGAACGTCGCGTTGTGCGCGACGAACACGCAGCCGCGCGCGAACTCGGCGAACGAGGGGAGCACCCATTCGATCGGCGGGGCCCCCGAGACCATCAGGTCGTCGATCCCGGTGAGGTGCGTGACCTGGCGGGGGATCGGCTGTCCGGGGTTCACCAGCGTTTCGAACACCCCGGTACGCTCGCCGCCGCGGAGCTTCACGGCGCCGATCTCCGTGATCCGGCAGTCTGCCGGCGAGCCGCCGGTCGTCTCCAGGTCGACGACGACGAACTCGACCTCGGACAGCGGCGCGCCGTCCTCGAGCGTGGTCTGGATCGCCTGGCCGAGCACGCGTCTCCCGCCGGGGCCGCGGGGCGAGCAGGCTACCCGAACAGGTGTTCGGTGGTCAAGAGGTCGTCAGGTGACGTCGCGCATCCGGAACAGGCCCGTGGCCCCGAGCAGCAGGGCGAGGGCGAGCACGGTCAGGTAGACGGCCGCCTCCACCGGGGTCCGGCCGAGGAGCGGGAAATCGGCCGGCGAGCCGATGATGAACATCGCCGCGTTGTCGGTGAGCAGCCAGGGCGCCCACTCGGGACGCAGCCCACGGACGAGGTTCTCGACGACCACGAGGTACCCGAACCCGA
>DATFEU010000125.1:0-8584 GCA_035250725.1 Actinomycetota bacterium | reverse complement strand
TGGCCGAGGTTCCCGTAGAGCCGGTTGTCCGCGTTCTCCCGGATCGCGCACGTGTTGAACACCACGACGTTCGCGTCGGCCGCGTCGTCCGTCGACACATAGCCGTCCGAAGTGAGCAGGCCGGCGATCCGCTCGGAATCGTGCTCGTTCATCTGGCACCCGAAGGTACGCAGGAGATAGCGGTGATCGGCCACGAACCGAGGGTACACCGTCGGCGAGAGCCGACCTGCTCAGGTCGAGAGCCGGTACCCCATCCCCCGGACCGTCGCGATCGCGTCGTCGCCCAGCTTCTTCCGCAGGTACCCGACGTACACGTCGACCACGTTCGAACCGGGATCTCGGTCGTACCCCCAGACCAGGCTGAGGAGTTGCTCCCGCGAGAGCACCTGCCCCGGGTTCCGGAAGAACACCTCCGCGAGCGTGAACTCCCGCGCCGACAGCTCGATCTCTCGGTCGCCGACGCTGGCTCGACGGGTCAACAGGTCGAGGGACAAGTCCCCCACGCGCAGGTCCGTCTCTTCGGCGGTTCCCCCGGACCGCAGACGCGCCCTGATCCGCGCGAGCAGCTCCTCGAAGCGGAAGGGCTTCGTCACGTAGTCGTCGGCGCCGAGGTCGAGGCCGGCCACCATGTCGTCGAGCTCGGAGCGCGCGGTGAGGATGACCACCGGCAGTCGCGTTCCCGCCGATCGCAACTCCTCGAGCACCGACAGGCCGTCACGCATCGGCAGCCCGAGGTCGAGCACGACGAGGTCGAAGTCTCCGGTCCGGGCGAACGCCAGCGCGGACGAGCCGTCCTCCACCACGGTGGGCGCGAAGCCGGCCGAGCGCAGTCCGTTCTCGAGGAACGAGGAGATGCCCCGCTCGTCCTCCGCGATCAGGATCCGTGCCGCGCCCATCACGCAGCCTTCGTCGGCGGCTGGTCGACGGGCACCACGACCGTGAACGTCGATCCGAGGCCGACCTCGCTCTCGACCTCGATGCGGCCGCCGTGCCCCTCGACGATCGCCCGCGCGATCGAGAGGCCGAGCCCCGCCCCCTCCCCCCGTCGCGGACGTGCTCGACTGAATCGTTCGAAGACGTGCTGCCGCATCTCGGGCGGGATCCCCGAGCCGGTGTCGCGGACCCAGAACCGCGCGCGTCCGTCCGCGATGGCCGAGCCGACGGCGATCTCGTCGTCCGTCTCGGTGTGGTCCAGGGCGTTCTTCATCAGCTCGATCAGCGCCTGGGCGAGCCGCTGCCGGTCACCCACGAGCGCGCCGTCGGCCACCTCGTCCAGGAGCCAGCGGCGTTCGCCGAGCGTCGCCGCCTTCTCCGCCACCTCCCTCGTGAGGTCCCCCGCGTCGACGAGATCGAACTGGAGCAGCTCCGGCTGCTGTGCCTTCGCCAGGGCCAGGAGGTCGTTCACGATCCGGCTCATGCGATCGAGTTCGCCGGTCGCGAGCTCGATCGCTCGGCGACGTTGCTCCGGGTCGTCGCTCAGCAGCTCCAGCTGCCCCCGTACGATCGTGATCGGCGTGCGGAGCTCGTGACCGGCGTCGTCCACGAACGCCCGCTGCGCGGAGAATGCTCGGTCGAGCCGGTCGAGCAGGTCGTTGAACGTCTGCGCGAGGTGCGCGATCTCGTCGTCGCCCTTGACCTCGATCCGATTGCCGAGATCGCTCTCCGAGATCGTCAGGGCGGTCGCCTCGACCTCCTGGACCGGCCGGATGATGCGCCGGGCGAGGACGAACGCCAGGAGCGAACCGATCACGAGCGCTGCCACGCCGACGAGGGCCGCCGCGGTCGTGACCGTTTCGATGCTCTCCGCTTCGAGATCGCGGAACACCGCGGCGACGAACACGCCCCGGCTCTCTCCCCGGGTGAGGATCGGAACGGCCAGGTATCGCACCGTGCCGCCGGGTGTCTCGACGGAGCCCGCGTCCGCCTCGGTGATGGACGCCCATCGATCCACGAGCTCCTGGTCCTCGTCCAGGCGGTACGGGAGCACGTTCCGGCTCCGGGCGTACGGTTCCCCGTCGACGAAGGTCAGGAGCGCTTCGTTGCGCGCGGGGACGTTCCGCTCCAGGAAGGTGTCGAGGATCCTTCGGACCCGCTCGCCGAACGGCGCTCCCGTGTCCGGGTCGATCCCACGTTGGGCGAGCCGCTGCAGTTCGCGCGACTCCTGCACGAGTTCCGAGTCGATCCGGTCGTCGATCCCGGCCAGGAGGACCTGCCGTACCAGCAGGACGGACACCAGCGTCGCGATGGTCATGACCAGGACGAAGGACGCCACGATGCGAAACGTGATGCTGGAGGCGGCGCGCCGGACGGACGACCCACGCGACGACCCCCGGGGCGGTGCCCCGGGGGTCTCGTCGCGACCGGGTGGACTGGGCTTAGGTGTCCCCGCCACCGGAGACGCTGGCCGCCGAGGCTCCGCCGTCGTCGGTTCCACCACCGGCTGCTCCACCGTCGGTAGCTCCTCCGTCGTCGGTGGCGGAGTTGAACGCGCCCCCGGCTCCGACCGCGCTTTCACCGGTTCCGGTGCCGCCGCCGCCGGAGCGGGTGTCTCCGTCCCGGGTGCCGTCGCGTCCGTCGTCGGTCCCTCCGCCCGCGGTTCCGGTGTTCTTGCCGTTGCGCGTGTCGCCGTCGCGAGTTCCGTCGCGCCCATCGTCGGTGGCCCCGACGTCCGTCCGTCCACCGTCTCCCGTTCCGTCGCCATCGTCGTCGTCGTCAGCGGCGGGCTGGCCCGCCTCACCAGCATCGTCCTCGCGCCACGCCTCGTCCAGTTCGAGCGCATCGACGCTCGTCGCCTCGTCCCACGGCTCGGCCACGATCAGGCCGACGCCCAGGCCAACCAACGCCGTCAGGACGATGACCAGGATCCTTCCCCAACGCATGTTCTTCACGCTCCTCTCTCACACCCCTACCTCGGCTTCAACTGGTTCAGGACGAACCGCCTTCGCCGCAGGAGCAGCGGCTCCACCGTCTCGGCGATCTCGCGGGCGGTCGGCCGATCCCCCGGCTCGAACGCGAGCGCGGCGAACGCCACCTGCGCGAGCTCGGCCGGCACGCGCTCAGGCAGGGGCGCCGGCCCGTGCGTGAGCTGTGGGTAACGCTCCTCGACGTTCGCCTTCGGATCGTCCGAGCCGCGAGGGAACGCCGGGTTCCCGGCGAGCGCTTCGTACAACGTCACGCCGAGCCCCCACACATCCGCCGCCGGTCCGACGAGCCCCGGCGCGGGCTGGCTCTGCTCGGGCGCCATGTACGCGTCGGTCCCGATCGGGACCGTCAACCGTGCCGCGGCGTCGACCGAGCGGGCGATGCTCAGATCGATGAGCCGCGGCGGCGCAGCCATGATCAGGTTCTTCGGCTTGACGTCGAGGTGCACGAGGCCGAGGCCGTGCATGTAGTGCAAAGCGGAGGACACCTCGACCGCGAGGGGGGCGGCCTGCTCGCTCTCGAGCGGCCCGAAACGCCGGATCAGCGTCGACAGACGCGGGCCCTCCACGTGCTCGAGCACGATGTGCGGGCGCGCTTCGTCGATCCCGCTCCCGAACAGCCTCGCGATCGCCGGATGGTTCAGCCGGGCAAGCACCTCGGCCTCCGAACGCAATCCGCGGAGCGCGCCCTCGTCTCCGATGCGCGCGGGCCGCAGGACCTTGACCACCACGACGTGGTGGAGCCGCTCGTCGAACGCGAGGTACGCCTCGTACCTGCTTCCGCCGCCCAACAGCCGCAACGCCGAGAGACCCGGCGCGATCTCGTCGCCCTCCTGGAGCTCCCATGCCTCTCGCCGTTCGTCCGCCATGGTGATCATGTCGTCTCCTTTGAGCGGTCCGTGGCCCGCGCCACATGCGCGGGCCACGCCGCCTCGTGTCTCATCGCGTGTCGTTGCGCGACCCGTCGTTCGTGTGGTTCGCGGTTCGGTCACGGGTCGCCGTGCCGGGGCCGTCCTTCGTGCGATCGCGAGTCAGGTCTCCCCGGCTCAGGTCATCCCCACGAGAGACGGGCGTCACGCGGCTGTTCGTGCCGTCGTTGCTGTCGACGCCGCTCGTGAACGAGTCGGTGCCGCCGTTGGTGCCGGCGCCGCTGTCGTCGTCGTCATCGTCGTCATCGTCGACCACGACAACACCAGCGAGGTCCTCGTCCCGAGCGACGACGTCTTCGGTGTCGCTGTCGGACGCGGCCAGTGCCGTCCCCGCCAACCCGAACGCGGCCAGAGCGGCCGCCACCAGGAACGTTAGGATCCTGGGACCCATCGGGATACCTCCTTCCGTCGTTCGGCTGCTTTCGACTCGAAGGTATCCGCGGCGGGTGAGTCGCTCATAAGGCGCCGATGAGACTTCTCTTATGACGCCCTACGTGCCTTCGCCTCGCGGCTACGGCTCGACGATCGAGCGGATGGGCCCGTGGCCGTCGGTTTCGGGCCAGGACCCATCGGGAAGGGACGAGGCGCCGGGAAGGAGAGGAGGGACGCGATGCGATCCGTCCACAGGCTCGCGCTGATGTCTCTGAGTGCGGCGCTGCTCGTGTCCGGAGGGGTTGCCTGGGCAGAAGAGCGGGTCTGCCGAGGCACGATCGGAGCTGTGACCGTCGACAACCTTCGCGTCCCGGACGAGGCCACGTGCACCCTGAACGGCACGCTGGTCGAAGGGACCGTCAAGGTCGAGAGCGCCGGCGTTCTGAAGGCGTACGGCATCCGCGTCATCGGCAACGTGCAAGCCGAGAACGCCCGGAAGGTCGTTCTCCTCGATCGGTCCAAGGTCGGCGGGAGCGTCCAGATCGTTCAGGGTGGCGCTGCCCGGGTCATCCGGACCCGCATCGACGGCGACATCTTGTTCGACGAGCAGGAAGGCGCTGTGACCGCGAAGGGCAACCGGGTCGGAGGCAACCTGCAGGCCTTCCAGAACACCGGCGGCTTGGTGATCCGCAACAATCGGATCGACGGCAACCTTCAGTGCAAGGAGAACTCACCCGCTCCGGTCGGCGGAGGCAACATCGTGGACGGAAACAAGGAAGACCAATGCGAGGACCTCTGACGCGAACACCAAGCTGAGGCCCCGTTCGGCGATCCCTATTTGGCGTACTCGATCGACCGCGTCTCCCGCACCACCGTAATCTTGATCTGACCGGGGTACTGGAGCTCCTCTTCGACCTGCTTCGCGATGTCGCGGGCCAGCACCTGTGCGGACAGGTCGTCCACGTCCTCGGGCTTCACCATCACGCGGACCTCGCGTCCCGCCTGCATCGCGTATACCTTCTCGACGCCGGAGTAGCCGGTGCAGATCTCCTCGAGCCGCTCGAGCCGCTTGATGTAGGTCTCGAGGCTCTCGCGCCGGGCACCGGGACGCCCGCCGGAGATCCCGTCGGCGATCTGCGCGATCACGGCCTCGATCGTCCGCTGCTCGACCTCGCCGTGGTGCGACTCGATGCAGTGGACGACCTCGTCGGCCTCCCGCATGCGGCGCGCGATCTCGGCGCCGATGATCGCGTGCGAGCCCTCCACCTCGTGCGTCACGGCCTTGCCGATGTCGTGGAGCAGCGCGCCCCGCTTCGGCACGGCCGGGTCGATGCCGAGCTCGGCCGCGATCGCGGCCGCGATGTGCGCGGACTCGACGAGGTGTTTGAGCACGTTCTGGCCGTAGGACGTTCGGAACTGCAGCCGCCCGAGGAGCCGGATCATCTCCGGATGGAGGTCGGTTATGCCGGTGTCGAGCACCGCCTCCTCGCCCGCGCGTTTGATCTGCTCGTCGATCTCCTTCTGCGACCGCTCGTACATCTCCTCGATCCGGGCCGGGTGGATCCGCCCGTCCTGGACGAGCTTCTCGAGCGTGAGCCTTGCCGTCTCGCGACGCACCGGGTCGAAGCTCGACAGGACGACGGCCTCCGGAGTGTCGTCGATGATGAGGTTCACTCCCGTGGTGGCCTCGAACGCGCGGATGTTCCGACCCTCGCGGCCGATGATCCGGCCCTTCATGTCCTCGCTCGGGAGCGAGAACACCGAGACCGTGGACTCGCTGGTCTGCTCGGAGGCGACGCGTTGGATCGCGATCGTGACGATCTTGCGCGCCCGCTCCTCGCCCTCCTCGCGCGCACGCTGCTCGATCTCGCGAACCGCGGACATCGCGTCGCGCTTGGCCTCGTCGACGACCTGGGTCCGCAGGGCGTCCTTGGCCTCCTGGGCCGTCATCTGCGCGATCCTCTCGAGCTCCGCGCGGTGCCGCGTCGCCGCCTGCTCGAGCTGTTGGCGGACCTGCTTCAGGCGCTCGTCACGATCGTCGAGCTCCCCGACCCGCTTGTCCGCCTCGTCGATCCTACGATCGACGGCCTGCTCCTTCTGCGCGAGCCGGCTCTCCTGCCGCCCGACCTCCTCGCGACGGAGCCGGAGGTCCTCCTCCGCCTCCTTCCGCAGGGCGCTCGCCTGGTCCTTGGACTCGACGAGCGCCTCCCGCGTGATGCGCTCGGACTCCCGCTCGGCCTCGAGGATCACCTTCTGCGCCTTGGCCTCGGCGCTGTCGGCCTGTGACTGGGCGATCGTCTTGCGTACGACGAACCCGATGCCGATCCCCAGCGCGAGGGCAACCACCCCCACGATCGCTTCCATCGTTCCCACCGCCTTCGGAGAAGCACGACGACCGAACGAAGCCCCGTCGGGGCCACCGTTCGGCCGTGCGTCCGAAGATGGAGCTAGGGCGACGCCGGGGCCGGCGGCCCCAGTTGCCCTCCGATCCGATCTGCTTCCTGAGTGTGGTTACGCATGTGTTCAGGCACGGTTTGACGATGATCGATCCGACGGTTCTTCGTGGAACAGAGCCTACGGCCTCCTCTGGCGACAGGCAACGAGGAGGAGATGAGGTCTCCGGCCCCCTCAGCCTCCGTCCGTCGACCGAAGGATCGCCGACCTCGCCGCGGAGCGAGCGACCGAGCCGTCGTATCCCCGCCGCTGCAGGAGGCCCACGAGCCGAGCGTACGCCTTCTCGGGCGGCAGACCCGAGAGCCGCCGGGCGCGCTCGAGCGCGAGCTCCTCGGCCCGCCCCTCATCGTTTCCGCCGAGGGAGGCGAGCGTCTCCTCGATCGTCCCCCGATCCACCCCTTTCGCCGCCAGCGCCGACGACACAGCCCGGCGGCCGGCTCGGCGTACCTTCACCTGGTGCTCGGCCACCGCCCGAGCGAAGCTCTCGTCGTCGACGAGTCCCACGGCCTCCAAGCGGTCGAGCTCCTCGTGCACCTCCTGGGACTCGAATCCGGCGAGGCGCAGGCGCTTCGCGAGCTCGTGCCGGGAGCGAGGGCGGACCGACAGCAGGCGCAGGGCCCGCTCGTGACAGTCCATCGGGTGCTTCGGTTCGCGAGAACGCCGGGGCACGGCCAACCCTTCCCCTTAGCCGGCCGTGGCCCCGGTCGTCTCACGTTCCTTGGACTTGCTTGCCTTCGGCGGTGGCTCCTCGTCGGTCACGACGAGATCGGGGACGACCTCGATCGGCGACTCGTCACCCTCCTCGCCGAACGCGGTGAGCCCGACCGCCTCGCGGACCCGGCGATCGAGCTCGGTGGCGATGTCCGTGTGCTCGGCCAGGAACTGGCGGGCGTTCTCGCGCCCCTGCCCGAGCTGGTCGCCCTCGTACGTGAACCACGCGCCGCTCTTCTTCACGATCTCGATATCGACCCCGACGTCGAGGAGGCTCCCCTCCTTCGAGATGCCGACGCCGTACATGATGTCGAACTCGCACTGGCGGAACGGCGGCGCCACCTTGTTCTTCACGACCTTCACGCGCGTGCGCGAGCCGACGACGTCGGTGCCGTCCTTCAGGTTCTCGACCTTGCGGACGTCGAGCCGGACCGACGAGTAGAACTTGAGCGCCCGGCCTCCCGGCGTCGTCTCCGGGTTGCCGAACATCACGCCGATCTTCTCGCGGAGCTGGTTGATGAAGATCGCGGTGGTGTCGAACCGCGACAGCGTGCCCGAGAGCTTGCGCATCGCCTGCGACATGAGCCGGGCCTGCAAACCGACGTGGGTGTCGCCCATCTCGCCCTCGATCTCGGCGCGCGGGACGAGCGCGGCGACCGAGTCGATCACGACGACGTCGAGCGCGCCGGAGCGCACGAGCAGGTCGGCGATCTCGAGCGCCTGCTCGCCCGAGTCCGGCTGCGAGACCAAGAGCTCGTCGATGTTCACGCCCAGGCGCTGTGCATACGTGGGGTCGAGCGCGTGCTCGGCGTCGATGAACGCGGCGATGCCGCCGTGTCGCTGCGCCTCGGCGATCACGTGGAGGCAGACGGTCGTCTTGCCCGAACCCTCGGGCCCGAACACCTCGACCACCCGGCCCCGCGGGATGCCACCGACGCCGAGCGCGATGTCGAGCGCGAGCGAACCAGTGGGGATCACCGAGATGCCCACGCCCATCGGGTGCTCGCCGAGCTTCATGACCGCGCCCTTGCCGAACTGCTTCTCGATCTGCGTGAGCGTGACGTCCAGCATCTTGTCCCGGTCGTCCATCCGCGAAGCCTCCTTCGTCCGGCCCTTGGCTTCCTGGGCCCAGCGGGCGACCACCCGCGTGAGCGCCTCCTGGTCGGGAGGGCGAACGCTACCGCGAGGGTCTGACAC
>DATFEU010000118.1:0-2636 GCA_035250725.1 Actinomycetota bacterium | reverse complement strand
TCTGGAACCCGCTCCCGAAGGTGGTGTTCTCCACCACGCTGTCGGCCGTGCAGGGCGCCGCACGCCTGGCCTCCGGCGGCCTGGCGGAGGAGATCGAGCGGTTGCGGGCCGAGCCGGGGGAGGGCGACATCGCGATCGGCGGCGCGACGCTCGCCGCCGAGGCGGCCGCGCTGGATCTGATCGACGAGTACCGGGTCATGGTCTACCCGGTGCTGGTCGGCGGTGGCATCTCGTTCTTCCCCCAGGGCGAGCGCCGGGTGGATCTCGAACTCATCGAGACCCGCACCTTCGGCTCGAGGGTCGTCTACCTCCGCTACCGCGTGGCGCGCTAGCCCGAAGCGCCCGGATCGCTGACGGTCATCCGCCGCCGGGTCCGATCGAGACCTCGCGCCGCACGACGACCCACCGACTGGCTACCAGGTGTCGTCCAGGCCGACCCAATCCCGGAACTGTTCCTTCCCGTCCCGGATCGCCCAGTCTGAGTCGATCGTCAACTTGCTCGAGATGCCGCCCCGTGGCCGCGTCTCGAAGACCAACCGCAATCGAAGCCGCTCGTACACCTGCATCAGGTGGTCATACACGACGTCGAGGAACCGCTCGTATGAGACGGCGGCATCACGCCACTGATACAGGTGCCAGCGATTTCAGCTCGATGACCGTCTCGCCGGGATAGAACGTCACGTACAGCGTCCCGAAGTCGGGTTGGGCACGAGCTCCGAGGAAGGTGACTCCGGCGCCTTGTGCTTGCGTTCGATGGCTCCGCCGGGGGTTCGGGAGCGCCTTCAGCACGTGTGGATCGGTGTCCCCATATCGCTTTGCCGCCATCCTCCGACCGTACTGACCGCGCACCATGTGAAGCAAGGCTCCCGCCCAAGCGCCGCCGCTCATCCTGAGGGTGGACCGCTCGCGCCGGCGCCCCGACGAGGCTCGGCGGCGGAACGCCGGATCGGCCTCCCCCCTCCCGCCCACGTGTCATGCTTCACGCCGACATCTCGAAGAGGGGGCCAGGATGTCCGTGTCGATGCTGGGGGCCGTCTCAGGGACCCTGTTCGTGGTCGTGTTCGTCGTTCTGGGCGTCCTGCTGCTGGGCTATGCCGTCTACTTCTTCTTCTTCAAGAAGATGTAGGACCGACGCAGCGCCGGTGTGCTACGGCGCGGTTTCGCCGCGCCGGTGGGATTCCACCTGGCGGATGACGCCCGCCGTGTCGAACCAGGCTTGCTCCCGGCTGATCAGCCCGTCCCGGATGTCGAACACGTGAAGGATCCGGAAGCGGACCGGTGCTCCACCGCCGTCGATGCCGATGAACGTGCCACCGATGTGACCGGTGGCGAGCGATTCGTCGATCACATGGTCGCCGCAGGCGGATCGGCTGACCGACTCCAGGTGGAGATCGGGGATCGCGGCGATGATCCCCTCGTAGATCGCCGCGGCCGCGTTCTTCCCGTAGACGGGACACTCGGGATTGCCCACGTCGTCCCAGACGAGGTCGTCCGTGTACGTCGCAAGGGTCGCCACAACGTCGTGCGCGTTCTCGGCGGCGAAGTGCTCGTCGATGATGTCCATGGTCCTCCCCAGGTTCCCTTCGGAGGTGCGCAGCTTAGGCTCTCGCGCCGAGGTCGTCGTGGCTGCGGCACTCCAGAGGATCAGGATCCCGACAGCGACCGGAACGTCGAGGCGATATCCGTCCCGGCGGCGAAGATCAGCACCAGCACCGCGACCGCGACGGCCGCGACTCCGAGCAACGAGGCGAGTCGCCCGATGGCGGTCTCGATCGTCCCGTCGTCGTCGGCGGGTTCCCAGTCGAGCAGCTCTCCGATCGGCACCACCTCGTCCTCGGGCAGCCCAGCCGCCGGGGCTCTGTGGTCGCGAGCGTAGTGGGGATCGGCCACGAGAACTCCGCTGATACCCGGGCCCGGCACGGGCAAACGGACGGACCCTCGGTGCGAGGTCCCTACGCGACCAGCTCGACCGGGTCGCCTACTCGCGCCTCGCCGGGTTCGAGGACCTCCGCATACACGCCGAACTCGAGCTCGTTCTCGGCGTTCACGCCTCGGTAGTCGCGGATCACGCGGAGCGTGGGGAAGTCTCGATGGCCGGTCGCCGGGTCGAGCGTCGTCACGACGCACCGCGGGACCGGCTGCAACACGCGGAGCAGCACCTCGCCGACCCTAACCTCCCGGCCCGCCCAGGAGTCCTCCTCGTGCGGCCGATCGACGCCCTCGATCTCGATCGTCATCCGGAACCGACCCGGGTTCAGCGATCCGTCGTGACCGCCCTGCCGGGCGAGCTCCCCGACGGACTCGAGCGAGACCAGCGTCACCGGACGCACGTCGAGCGCGTCGCCGGAACGATCCGGCCGCGCGAGCCGGACCTCGTGCCCCGCGTAGCGCGAGAGCGCCTCCGTGAAGTCCCCGTCGACCACCCGCGCCGGCACCTTGCGCCCGTAGAAGTCGACGACGAGCGCCTCGCCGTCGGGTTCGGGCCGGCCGCCCACGACGATCCCGTCCGGCAGACGCAGCTCGAGCTCGTCGCGGTCCTCGTCGTAGTTCGCGACCACCGGCAGGATGGGTGCCTTCGTCGCCCCCGAGAACCGCTTGCCGTCTCCGTCGACGAGGAAGAACCGGCGGTCCCCGAG
>DATFEU010000267.1:0-5270 GCA_035250725.1 Actinomycetota bacterium | reverse complement strand
GACCTTGACGTCGAGCTCCTCGGTGAACGGTCCTCGGGCAAGGATCGTCCCGTGGACCGGCAGGTGATCGGCCCGCACGGCCTGGATCCCCCCGAGGACCAACAGCGCCAGGCTCGCGGTCACGATCGCGGCGATCCGCGTAGTGCTGGATCGTCCCGCAGCGTTGGCTGAACTCATCTCTTCCTCCCTTTCTCGATGGGACCTCAGAACATCCCCTCCAGCTCCGCGAGCGGGGACGGATGGGAACGAGCGCCGACCCGTGTACGTCTAGGCGGGGTCGATCCGAACCGACTCCACCACCTGCAGCAGCTCCGCTCGCTGCTGCGCCGAGGCCCCCGGTTCGAGCGCGACATCGATCACGAGCGGGATGCCGTCGACATCCAGGATCCAGAGGAGATCGACCTGACCAGGCAGCCCGAGGCCCCTCGGTCCCCCCCCGGTTTCGACCCACGCACGGAACTCCAGCATGTCGCAGTCGGACTGACTCGCTCGGGCAGGGATCGTCCGCTCCATGTACGTGCCGGCGAAACCATCGAGCGTGACCTCGGTCGGTGCCGTCGTGCGGATCCCCTTCTGACTCACAAGCGCTGCCACCGCCTCATCGGTCGACGAGATCTCCGATCGCGTTCCACGCCACTGGCAGGCGTCGGCGTGGACGTCGTCGATGGCCATGACGAGCAGTCCGGTTTGGTTCGTGCCGGGCTTCTGGATATACAGCCCCTCGAACCCCAGATACCCTTCAGGAACCTCCATCGTGATCGTGTACGAAGCGTCGACGTTCGGATCCGGGGTGAAGAGATACCGTCCGGGATCCACCGTCCCGTCGGTGGGAAGTATCGGGACCGGTAGTATCGCGTTCGTATCGCCTTGGCCGCCGGGTTGCGGCTCTGTGGGGTCGTCCACCGCCCGGATCACGACGACCACCGCCACGAGCCCGATCGCGGCGGCGATCGCCAACGCGCCCAGTTTCCGGTTCCTGCTCTTGCGACGCTGACGCCGCTCCTGCTCCCTCCAGGCGTCGACGTCGGGTTCCGCCTGCTTCGTGACCATCTCGAAGACCTCCCTCAGCTCAGACATGCGGGCCTCCCTTGCGGAGCACGGCACGGCCCTGCGTCGCGAGCGCGCGGACGGTCGACGGACGGATGCCCATGATCCGTGCGGCCTCCTCGGAGCCGTAGCCGTACATGTCGAGCAGGACGAGGGCGGCGCGTTGGCGCGGCGAGAGCTCGAGCAGCATGCGGTGGACGTCGTGCCTGAGGTCGATCTCGGCGAACGGGTCGGTCGTCGAGGCGACCGGCACCAGCCTCCGCGTGGCCCGGACCGCGGCGCGCGACCGCATCCGGAACCCGTTCAGCGCCACGCGGAACAGGTACCCCGTGGGATCGTCGAGCCGGTCGACCCGGTCCCAGCGTTCCCACAGCTTCAGGAAGGCGTCCTGCATCAGCTCGGCCGCGTCGGCCCGGTTCCCCGTGACGAAGTACAGCGCCTTGAACAGGCCCCGGTGCTCCTCGGCGAAGAACGCCGCGAAGTCCGGCGGTGCCTGCTCCTCGGCTACGGGGAGCCCAACGACGTTGCCTTCTGCCTGCATCGCCCTCCTAGATGCCGCCGAGGCTCCCAGCGCTTAGGCGGCGCCCAAGGATGCCGGAACGGCCGCCGGTTGGCATGCGGGCTGGGGCGGGCGGCGGAGACCTGGCGTAGGGTCGGAAGGCGATGTCGCTCGGGAACGAGGAGAGCTGGGCCGTCGAGACGTCGAAGGACGGCGAGAAGTGGCGGTTCCTCGGGAAGGCCTGGAAGTCGCCCGGCGAGCCCGTCCTGCTCCACGTGTCGGTGCCGTTCGTTCGTTACCGCCAGCTCCTGCCGGCCGAGGACGAGGGGTGGAGCGATCCGCTGCGGACCGCGGGCGAGCTCCCGATGACGCTCGTCCGGATGGAGGAGGGCGCCCGCGAGGACCTGTGGCCGAGCGAGGAGCACCTCGGCCTACCGATGTTGCTGCCCGGAGGGGAGTCGGGGCGGCTCCAGAGGTTCGAGCACGCGCCGGACGGCTCGAGCTGGACCTACACGCTCGAGTTCCGGGGCGCTCGCGAGGGCTAGATCTCGATACCCATCCTGAGCTCCTCGGGAACGAGCTCCGCGTACTCCCACGCCGTCCATAGATCGCCCGCGATCCGTTCCGGGTCGGCTTCCACACCGAACTTGGCGAAGTGGTCGCAGATCCGCCGCACGTCGCGCTCGAGCAGCGCGGGCCCGTGGCGGTTCTTCCGAGCGTCCACCGCCTGCGGGAGGTCGATCACGATCGCGCGCCCGTCCCACACCAGGACGTTGTACGGGGACAGGTCGCCGTGGATCACGTTGCGGTACAGCATGTGCTCGACGGCACGGACCACCTGATCGAACAGGTCTTGGGCCTCATCCGGGTCGGGTCGGAACGAGCGGAGCTGAGGCGCCGAGGTCTGCTCGTCGCCGAGGTACGTCATGAGGATGGCGTCATCGGTGGACGCGATCGGTCGCGGCACGGGCAGGCCGGCGTCCGAGAGCGCTCGAAGCATCTCCCACTCGCGGCCGACCCAGATCCCGCCCTGGACCACGCGGCCGAACCGCGTGTGCTTCTCGAGCGCGGCTCGGATCCTTCGTTCCTTGATCCACTCGCCGTCGCGGTAGATCGACTCGTCACGGAAGTCGCGCCGGTCGAGCGGGTGATACGCCTTCAAGGCGAGGAGGTCCTCGCCGGTGGTCGATCGGTTGGCGCGGCACAGGTGCACCGACGCCTCCTTGCCGGTCTTGACGATGCGCAGGACGCCGGTGATGAGCCCCTCGGCGAGGAAATGGTCGATCGCCGTGGGCTCCTCGACATCAGTGAGGTTCTCGAGATCCAACTCGGTTCCTTCCGGTCGGCGTGGCCACGCGGGTGTGCGTGGCTCAGAACGCGAAGAAGCCGCCCCTTCGGGCGGCTCAGGCGGTGGTCGCCGACCTGCGGCGCTGCCTAGGAACCGGTCCCCGAGGGATGCGGCATGACGACAAGAACGGTCTCGGCCATCTGGCACCCCCCCTTCCGGTCGGGCTCGGTCGCGAGCGATCGAGCGGACGAGCCCCGCGAGTGTAGCGGTTGGGAGCGGTCGAGACCAGCCGCCGGGCTCAGAGGTTCTCTGAGCCGCCCCACCCGTCGAGTCGCACGAGGCGCTCGACGACGGGGAGTGGGATATGCGTCACCGCCCGGAACCCCTCTTCGTCCGGGAGGATCTCCTGCGCGAGCGAGACGAACCTCGGCCCCTCGCTCACGACGAACCCGACCGTCCGAACCAGATAGTCGAGGCGGAGGTCGTCCAGCGACGTCTGCTCGAAGTCGAACCACGCGTCGTGCCACTCAACGACGACGAGGGGGTAGCGATCCGCGCCGGTCGCTGGCCCCTGCCGCACGGTCGCCGTGGCCGTGCCGTCCTGGGGCATCGGCGCCCCGAACCCATCCGACCGAACGACCTGCATCAGCTCCCTCCGAGTCGTTGGCGTGGCCGGCTCCGTCCCTCCAACCCAGGGAGCCGGCCGGTCCGACGGCGACGCTATACCTGGCCGCCGACAGCGCCGGTCCACGCCGCCGCGTTCTTGGCGACTTGGTTGACCGAGCCTTGCCGGAAAGCGCCGGGATCGAGCCTCGAGCGCGGGTTCTCGCGGGCTTCCTGCGCACGTGAACCGCCTTGCCCCGCCGTTCGGCCTAGGCCTGAAGGGCCTCCAGGAATCGGTCGACGGGGGCTCGTTTCGGCCAAGATATGGCCTCTGACCTGCGGTTTTGATTTGCTGGGGGAGTCGTCCTCGTGCTACCATCTGTCCATTCGCGGAGCCCGAGCCATCGACACCTAGGGGGTCCTGTGTTCCGAAAAGGCGACACGGTTGTGCATCCGGAACACGGCGCAGCAGTGATCGAGGAACTGTGTATGCGCGAGTTCCTCGGCGAGAAGCGCCGTTACTTCAAGCTCCGGGTCTCCTACGGTGACCTGACGCTCATGGTCCCGGTCGAAAGCACCGAAGAGGTCGGGCTTCGGTCGGTGGTCGGCAAGAACGAGGTCAAGAAGGTCCTCAACGTCCTGCGTGAGGACGAGTCCCAGATGGCAGCCAACTGGAGCCGTCGCTTCAAGAACAACATCGAGAAGCTGCGCTCCGGCGACATCTACCAGGTGGCCGAGGTCGTTCGGAATCTGTCCATCCGCGAGCGCGAGCGCGGACTGTCCGCCGGCGAGAAGCGGATGATCAACAAGGCCAGGCAGATCCTCGTCTCCGAGCTCACGTTCGCGACCGGGAGCGACGAGGAGAAGGCCGAGGCCATGATCGACAAGGTCCTGGACGACTCCCACGGCGCCCGGGTGATGGCCCAGGCCTAACCCAGGCCGGTCCCGGCCCCCCAGACCGCTCCTCCTGCCCGGCCGCAGTCTGGTCCCGAGGCGTCAAGGAGAGCCTCCCGCGCGTCGAGGTTTCATGGAGATGCTCACGCACGAGGTCCGGACGTGGCGGGGTCGCCTCCACCTGCGGCGGGCCTCCGAACGCCCTCCGCCGGTGCGAGGCCGGATCGTCGAGTTCGTCCGCCTGCTGTTCGTGGTGATGTTCGCCGCCGCCGGCTACACGATCGCCACGCACGTCGCGCCCTCGGCCCCGAGCCGGACCCTGCTCGGCGTCGTGCTCGGGACCTCGACCGGGTTCGTGCTGGGTGGCGTGCTCGGGCGGCAGACGGCCGTCGCCGTCCGTTCCATGGAGGAGGAGCTCCGGAAGGTCCCCGCGGCCGAGATCGCCGCCGGGGTCGCCGGCCTGATCGCCGGACTCGCGGTGGCAGCCCTGCTGTCCGTCCCCGTGTTCCGCCTGCCGCCGCTCGCCGCCTGGACCAGCGTCGCGTTCGCGTACGTGACCCTCGGGTACGTGGGCTTCCTGATCGGCCGGACCAAGAACGGGGAGCTGTTCAACCTGATCGGCCTCAAGCCACGCACGGCCGGTACGCCCGACACGGTCTTCGTCGTCGACACGAGCGCCCTGATCGACGGCCGGATCCTCGACCTGGTCGCGTCGGGGTTCCTGTCCGGTGACGTGTTGGTCCATTCGGCGGTCCTGCACGAGCTCCAGACGATCGCCGACTCCTCGGAGCCGAGACGCCGCGGCCTCGGCCGGCGGGGTCTCGACACCGTCGGTGAACTGAAGCGAGCGCCGTCGGTCGAGGTGCATCTCGTCGAGGAGGACGGCATCACCGACGTCGACGCGACGCTCGTCCGCCTGGCGAGGGACGCGGGGGCGTC
>DATFEU010000054.1:0-6551 GCA_035250725.1 Actinomycetota bacterium | reverse complement strand
GCACTGCGATCTGCCGTGCGGCGTCTACGACCCGGCGCAGGCGCGCGTCGAAGCCGAGTCCGTGAAGGCGATCCAGGAGCGGTACCAGGACGCGGAGAAGTTCAAGACCGCGGGCGAGAGCGTCGAGGACTACCGGACGCGTGCGCTCGCGATCAAGGAGGTCCGGGCGGACCTGGTCAAGGACCATCTCTGGGTGCTCTGGACCGACTACTTCAAGCCCGAGCACCTCGAGAAGTACCCGCAGCTCCACGACCTGTTCTGGAAGGCCACCAAGGAGGCCGGCGCGGCCAAGAAGGCCCAGGACCCCGAGCAGGGGCAGAAGCTCCTCGACGCGATCGACGAGGTCGCCAAGGTCTTCTGGGAGACCAAGGCCTAGGTCTGCTTCCGCGCGGTCCGTTCGAAGGGCGGGGCCCCGGCTCCGCCCTTCCGTGTTCCCGGGATTCCTAGACTCTCCGCCATGAAGGACATCGGGCTCGTCGGATTGCCGTTCAGCGGCCGCTCGACGTTGTTCACGGCGCTCACCCGAACGGGCTCGCACGGGGGGCAGGCGAATCACGCGGTCGTCCCGGTTCCCGATCCGAGGCTCGGGGTGCTGACCGAACTCGAACGCTCCCGCAAGACCGTCCACGCGCAGGTCGGGTTCGTCGACGTGCCGGGGGGCACATCGTCCGCACAGGGCATCGCGCGGCTCCGCGAGACCGATGCGCTCGCGCTCGTCATCCGGTGCTTCGGCCCCGACGCGAAGCCGGCGGCGGACCTGGCCGAGGTTCGCGCCGAACTCCTGCTCGCCGACCAGGCCGTGATCGAGCCGGCGCTCGAGAAGGCCAGCAAGCGCACGCGCGGCAAGCGAACGGCCGACGTCGAGGCGCTCGAGGCGGCGAACGAGATCCTGGCGGCGGAGACGCCGCTCTCCGAGGGTGGCCTCGTCGACGAGGTCATGCGCGAGCTGAAGGCGATCGCGCCGCTCACGCTCAAGCCGTCCGTGATCGTCGCGAACCTCGAGGAGGGCGTGGAGGTGCCGGCCGACCTCCCGGGGGGGATCGGCGTATACGCCTCGATCGAGGCGGAGACGGCGGAGATGGATCCCGACGAGGCGCGGGCGCTGCTCGACGAGTTCGGCGTGCACGAGCCCGGACTCGAGTCCGTGATCCGGGCGTCGTACGGCGCGCTCGACCTCATCACGTTCCTGACGACCGGCGAGGACGAGTCGCGGGCGTGGGAGGTCCGGCGGGGCGCGAGGGCGCCCGAGGCCGCAGGGGTGATCCACACGGACCTCGAACGCGGGTTCATCCGCGCCGAGGTCGTTGCGTACGAGGACCTCGTCGCCGCAGGATCGATGGACGCCGCCAAGCATCAGGGGAAGGTGCGGGTCGAGGGCAAGGAGTATGAGGTCCGCGAGGGCGACGTGATGCACGTGCGCTTCGCCGTCTAGTCCGAACGAGCCCGTTTCAGGCAGCCATCACTAGGTATCACTGGTATCCGGTGAGCCGGAACCTGTAGACTCCGGGCCGTGGCCGACGACTATCGGATCGGAGAGGCGGCGGAGATCCTGGGCGTACGCGTCGAGACGCTCCGTCGGTGGGAACGCACCGGCAAGCTCACGACGTCGCGAACTTCCGGCGGGCAGCGGCTCGTGGCCGCGTCCGAGGTCGCGCGGTTGCTTGCCCGGCGCGACCGGCCACGGGTGACCGCAGGGAGCGTGCGGAACCGGTTCCCCGGCGTGGTCACCGAGATCAAGCGCGACAAGCTGGCCGCGACCGTCGAGCTCCTCTCGGGGCCCAACCGGATCCTCGCGTTCGTCACCCGGGAGGCCGTCGACGAGATGGGCCTCGAGCCGGGGATGCGCGCGGTCGCGACCGTCAAGGCGACGAATGTGATGCTGGAGGTCGACGAGTGAGGAGGATCGCCCTCGCGGCGCTCGCGCTCGCCCTCGCCCTCGCCCTCGCCGCATGCGGGGACTCGGGCGGCGGCGGCACCGGCGCGACCGCGCCTGCGGCCGAGACCGAGCTCACGGTCTCGGGGGCTGCGTCGCTCACCGACGCGTTCGGCGACATCGGCGCGGCGTTCGAGGAGGAGAACCTCGGCGTGACCGTGGCCTTCAACTTCGGACCGTCCGACGGCCTCGCGACGCAGATCAACGAGGGGGCTCCCGTCGACGTGTTCGCCTCGGCGAGCCCCGCCTGGATGGACGCCGTGCAGGACGACGGACCGGGCGTCTCCGGCCGGGCCGACTTCGCCAAGAACCGGCTCGCGATCATCGTCCCGGCCGACAACCCTGCCGGGGTCGAGGGCATCGGCGACCTCGCCGAGGACGGGCTCCAGCTCGTGATCGCGGCCGAGGGCGTCCCGGCGGGCGACTACGCGCGGGAGATCTTCGCGAACGCGGGGATCGCCGACGCCGCGATGGCCAACGTCGTATCGCACGCCGAGGACGTCCGGACGGTGGTGACGGCGATCGCCTCGGGGGAGGCCGACGCCGGGGTCGTCTACGTCACCGACGTCGGGAGCGACGTCGCCGACCAGGTCGCGTCGATCGAGATCCCCGATGCCATCAACGTGATCGCCACGTACCCGATCGCCGTCGTCAGCGGTTCGGAGGAGGCCGACCTCGCGCAGCGCTTCGTCGACTACGTCCTCGGCCCGGGGCAGCAGACCCTCGCCGACTACGGGTTCCTCCCCGCCTAGCGGTCGCGGGACCCCGCTCGCGTTCGTCGTCCTCGCGACGGCGGGCGTGGGGCTCGTCGCGCTCCCGCTGGCGGGCCTGATCGTCCGAACGCCCTGGTCCAGGATCGGCGAGCTCCTGACGAGCGAGACGGTCACCACGGCGCTCCGACTCTCCCTCGTCGTCGCGACGGCCGCCGCGGCGATCTCGTTCGTCACCGGCTTCCCGCTCGCGTGGATGCTCGTTCGCGGGTCGGTCCGCGGCAAGACGCTCATCAGAGCGCTCGTCGTCCTCCCCCTCGTCATGCCCCCGGTCGTCGCGGGCGTCGGACTGTTGGCGGCGTTCGGCCGTCGCGGGATCGTCGGCTCGTGGCTCTACGAGTGGTTCGGCTGGCAGATCACGTTCACCACCGGTGCGGCCGTGCTCGCCGCGACCTTCGTCTCGTTCCCGCTCGCGGTGCTCGCGCTGGAGGCGGGGCTGCGCGGGCTCGACGACCGACTCGAGGACGCCGCGTCCACCCTGGGGGCGTCCCGGTGGTACGTCCTGCGGCGGGTGACGTTGCCGCTCATGGCGCCCCAGATCGCGGCGGCGCTCGTGCTGTCGTGGGCTCGGGCGCTCGGCGAGTTCGGCGCGACGATCACGTTCGCGGGCAACCTGCAGGGGCGGACCCAGACCCTGCCGCTCGCGGTCTTCGAGCGCCTCCAGACCGATCCCGAGGCGGCCTTCGCGATCTCGATGCTCCTGATCGCGATCGCCTTCGCCGTGATCGTGGGCCTGCGCGGGAGGTTCCTGCGGTGAGCCTTGCGGTCGACGCGACCGTGCGACGCGGGACGTTCGATGTGGAGGCTGCGTTCGACGCCGAGCCCGGTGAGACCGTGGCCCTCCTCGGCCCGAACGGGTCCGGCAAGTCCACGCTCGTCGCCTCGCTCGCGGGCCTGCTGTCGCTCGAGCGAGGCCGGGTCGAGCTGGACGGCGCCGTGCTCGACGAGCCATCGGCCGGCGTGGCCGCTCCGCCGGAGGCCAGGCCCATCGGTGTGGTGTTCCAGGACCTGCTCCTGTTCCCGCACCTGACGGGGCTCGAGAACGTGGCCTTCCCGCTCCGGGCCCGCGGCGTGGGCAAGGTCGATTCGCGAGATCGCGGGCGCCGCTTGCTCGAACGGTTCGGTATCGGGCACCGCGCCGACGCCCGACCGCGCGACCTCTCGGGCGGCGAGGCGCAACGCGTGGCGCTCGCCCGGGCCCTCGTCGCCGAGCCGAAGCTGCTGCTCCTCGACGAGCCGCTCAGCGCGCTCGACGTCGCGACCCGCGCGGAGGCGCGCGAGCTCGTTCGTGACGAGCTCTCACGGTTCGCGGGTGTTCGCCTCCTCGTGACGCACGATCCGGTCGAGGCCTCGATGCTCGCCGATCGGCTGGTGATCCTCGAGCACGGCGCCGTGACCCAGATCGGCACGCCCGAAGAGATCCGCGGCGGGCCCAAGACCCGCTACGCAGCCGAGCTCGTTGGGATGAACGCGGTGCGCGGACGTCTCGAGCGGATCGAGGAAGGCACGGGTCGGCTCGTCGCGAGCGGCCGCGCGGGCGAGCTCGTGGTCCCCTGGCCCGACTGGTACGCGGGGGGCGACGTCATCGCCCTCGTCCGACCGATCGACGTGACCTTGTGGCTGGAGCAGCCCGACGGGTCCGCGCGGAACGTGCTCCGCGGGCCCGTGACGTCGGTGGCGATCGAGGGCGACCGCGCGCGGGTCCGGGTGGGCTCATCGCCTCCGTTGTTCGCCGAGCTCACGATGGGATCGCTCGAGCGCCTCGCGCTGCGTCCGGGGACCCAGGTCTGGGCCTCCGTGAAGGCGGTCGAGGTCGAGGTGCTCCCGACCTGAGCCCTCCGAGCAGCCCAGCCCGTATCCTTGGACCTCCATGGCCGAGACCACGCGCGCGCACGAGGCCGCGCAGGAAGCCGACGACGGACCCGAGCTGCCGCTCGAGGAGCCGGGGCGGGGCTCCGACGACGGCTCCGGGGGCGACCCGGGACCGCCGAAGCATCGGCGCTCACACGATGCCGAACCCGAGGGCGGCGAGGAACGCCGCTGGCGCTTCGTCGGCTCGACGCCGTTCCTGATCCTCGTCGCGCTCGGCGTCGCGATCCTCGTGAAGTCGTTCGTGATCCAGGCCTTCTACATCCCGTCGGAGTCGATGGTCCCCACGCTCGAGGTCGGCGACCGGGTCTTCGTGAACAAGTTCCTGTTCGACGAGGGGGACATCCACCGCGGCGATGTGATCGTGTTCGAGAACCCGAACCAGGGCGAGCTGCCCGACCGCGGCGCGATCGGGGATTTCCTCCACTGGCTCGGCGAGGGCATCGGGTTCGCGCAACCGGAGAACGAGGACTTCATCAAGCGGGTGGTCGCGTTGCCGGGCGAGACGATCGAGATCCGCGACGACGTCGTCTACATCGACAGCGAGCCGCTCGACGAGCCGTACCTCACCGAAGCGGCGGGGAAGGCGATGGCCGACTACCCGCTGAAGGAGGTTCCCGATGGCGAACTCTTCGTCATGGGCGACAACCGCGGGAACTCCGCCGACAGCCGATACGGCCTCGGGACCGTCCCCGTCGACCGCGTGATCGGCAAGGCGTTCGTCGTGATCTGGCCGCCGTCACACCTCGGCGGGGTGTGACGAACCGCTACTCTCGCCCCTCCCGCTTCCACCACTCGTCGAGCAACCGGTAGGCCTGCTCCTCGTCGATCGGCCCCCGCTCCAGTCGGAGCTCCATCAGGTAGTCAAGGGCGCGACCGACGACGGGCCCGGGCGGAACGCCGAGGCGCTCCATCACCAGCCTCCCGTCGAGCGGCGGACGCATCGCCTCGAGGCTCTCCTCCTCGGCGAGCCGCGCGATCCGCTCCTCGAGATCGTCCTGGAGCGCCTCGAGCTTCTTCGCCTTGAACCGGTTCTGCGTCGTGCAGTCCGCCCGCGTGAGCTGGTTCAGCCTGTCGAGCAGCGGCCCGGCGTCCCGGACGTAGCGCCGCACCGCGCTGTCGCTCCACTCCGAGTAGCCGTGGAACCGCAGATGCAGCTCGGTGAGGCGTGCGACGTCGTCGACCACCGAAGCGGGGAATCGCAACGCCTGCAGCCGCTCCCGCGCCATCCGCGCCCCGACGACCTCGTGGTGGTGGAACGTCACGCCCTCCGGCGTGATCTGCCTCGTGCTCGGCTTGCCGATGTCGTGGAGCAGGGCAGCGAGTCGCAGCGTGAGGTCGGGCTCGCACTTCTCCACCACCGCGAACGTGTGCTGCAGCACGTCCTTGTGCCGATGGACCGGGTCCTGCTCGAGCCGCAGGGCCGAGAGCTCGGGCAGGAACTCGTCGGCGAGCCCGGTCCGCACGGCGAGTTCCAGCCCGCGGGTCGGCATCGCAGCGAGGAGGAGCTTGCTCAGCTCGTCGTTGATCCGCTCCGCCGAGACGATCCGAAGTCGCTCACGCATGCGCAGGATCGCCTCCACCACCCGAGTCGCGGGCGCGAGATCCAGCTGCGCGGCGAACCGCGCCGCTCGCAGCATACGGAGCGGGTCGTCGGACAAGGCGACCTCGGGATCGAGCGGCGTGTCGAGGAGCTTGGCCGCGAGGTCCTTCACGCCGCCGAACGGGTCGACGAACTCGCCCTCGGGGAGCCGGACCGCCATCGCGTTCACGGTGAAGTCCCGGCGCGAGAGGTCGGTCCGAAGGTCGCGCCCGAAGGTCACCGCCGGCTTGCGGTGCTCCTCCGCGTACACCTCCTCGCGGAACGTGGTGATCTCGAGCACGACGTCGTCGCGACGGGCGCCGACCGTCCCGAACTTCACGCCGACGAGGTACTGGCGCTCGGCCCAGCCGCGGAGCACCTTGGTGGTCTCGTGCGG
>DATFEU010000044.1:0-3428 GCA_035250725.1 Actinomycetota bacterium | reverse complement strand
GTCGTCGCTCGTCGCGATCACCGGCTTGTCGTTCCACGAGACGTTGCCGTACGTCGGGACGGGATCGGACCACGTGGCCCCGTGGTCCGTCGACTTCTGGAACACGACGTTGAACCCGTTCATCCACAGGGCGTAGACGTGCCCGGTGTCGGGGACGACCTCGATGATCGGGTCGAACTGGCCGGACCCCTTGCAGGCGCACAGCGGCACGCCCTGGCTCCAGGTGAGCCCGTTGTCGCCCGAGATCTCGATCGCGACGTGCGGGACGGGGCAGTTCCCCGGGCACGGCTTCGGCTCCCCGTACCGCGTCGTGATCAGATAGACGAAGCCGGAGCCGGGATCGGCGGCGACGGCGGGCTCCCAGTCGTCCGTCGTGGCCCCCATCAGCTGGGCGCCCGTCCATCCGGGCGAGGCGGCGACGACGGCCGGTTGCCGCCGCCCGAAGTCCCCGTCGGCCCTCGCCTCGCGGAGCGCCTGGATCCTGAGGTCGGTCGTGAGCTTCTGCTCGAGCCGTTCCTCGGCTCCCCCGGGCGCGCGTCCGGGTCCGGAGACGCTGGGTGCCCGAGCGGCCAGCACGACCGCGGACGCCACTACGAACAGCGCGAGGACGGTAACGACACCAGACGCTGCCCTCGTGTGCATCGACCTCGACCTCCCTGGGCTTCAGGCCCGCCGTCCCGACCGAGCGCTTCCGGACCCGCATCGTATTCCGGCCTCGCTTGCGCCCGCCACCCACGCCGCGATCGGCCCGCCACCCGCGTGGAGACGCGCCACTACGCTGTCGCATCATGAGCGTGGAGCTCACGCATCGAGGCGCGCTCGGAAAGATCGCGCGGCGCGTGCCGGCGATCGCGATCCTCGTGCTCTTCCTCGTTCCGCTGGCGTTCGTGCTCCTCGGTTCGCTCCGTCCGACGGGGACGCCACCGCCCATCACGCTCGATCTCGTGCCCGAGGGCGCCTCGCTGTCGAACTACGGCGACCTGTTCGAGCGGCCCACGTTCCGCCGCCAGGCGCTGAACTCGCTCGTGGTCGCCGCGGTCACGGTCCCGGTCGGCACGCTGGTCGCATCGTGGGCCGGCTTCGCGATCGCGCGGCTCCCCCGACGGGCATCGATCGTCCTGCTGGCGCTGACCGTCGTCGCCGCGGCGATCCCGGTGACGGCGCTGTTCGTGGGCCGCCTCGTGCTCTTCCGCATCGCCGGGATCACCGACACGCCGATCCCGTTGATCGCACCCGCGCTGATCGGGGTCTCGCCACTGCTCGTCCTCCTGTTCGCGTGGAGCTACGCCTCGATCCCGCGCGAGACCTACGACCTCGCGCGTGAGATCGGCCTCGGGCCGCTCGCGACCTGGTGGCGCGTCGCGATGCCGCTCCGGATCGGCGTCGCGGCGGTCGCGGCTGCGATCGCGTTCCTGCTCACGTGGGGCAACGTCCTGGACCCGCTCCTGTTCGTCTACGACGAGCGTTGGTACACGTTGCCGCTCGGCATGACGTCGCTCGCCGTCCTCCCGCCGACCGATCAGGGCCTGATGCTGGCCGCCGCGGTCGTCGCGACCGCGCCCGTGATCCTCACGGCCTTCCTCGTCCAGCGCTTCGTCGCCGACCGCACGCGATGACCGAGCGACGAGGGTCCGCGGTCGCGCTCGTCCTCGTGCTCCTCTCGGTGGCCGCCGCGTGCGACGACGGGCCGCAGGGCGAGGTCACGAGGATCATCGTGATGGTCTCGGGAGACCCGGAAGAGATCGAGGCCTACCGGGCCGTGATCACGGCGTTCAACGACTCGCAGACCGGCGTCGTCGCGGAGCTCCTCCCGTTCGCCGACCGCGACGATCTCATCGTGCGCCTGTCCACGTCGATCGCCGGAGGGGAGCCGCCCGATCTCTTCCTGATGAACTACCGCTCCTACGGGCAATTCGCCGCGCGCGACGCGCTCGAGCCCGTCGACGCCTACCTCGAGGGCTCCGAGGCGTTCTCGGCGGGGGACTTCTTCGCGAGCGCGTTGGCGCCGTTCCGGTGGGAGGGCCGGCAGATCTGCCTGCCGCAGAACGTGTCGAGCCTGGTCGTCTACTACAACGCCGACCGGTTCGCCGATGCGGGCCTTCCCCTCCCCGCGGAGGGGTGGACGTGGGACGACATGGTGCGCTCGGCCCGGGCGTTGACGAGCGACGATGACGGGGACGGGACGACCGACGTCTACGGCCTCGGCGTGGATCCGGAGATCATCCGGCTCGCGCCGATCATCTGGTCGAACGGCGGAACGCTCGTCGACGACGAGGCGGATCCCACCCGGTTCGACTTCGACGCGCCGGCCGTCACCGCGATGCAGCGCTTCATCGACCTGCGATCGCTCCACGAGGTCACGCCGACCGACGAGGAAGCCGAGTCGGAGGATCTCGAGAGCCGGTTCCTCAACGACCGGCTCGGGATGCTCATGGAGTCGCGCCGCGTCGTCCCGACGCTTCGAACCATCTCGTCGTTCGGCTGGGACGTCGCCCCCTTCCCGAACCTGCGCGAGCCGGTGTCCGTCCTGCACTCCGACGCCTACTGCATCACCGCCGGCTCGGACGCGAAGGACGCCTCGTGGCGTTTCATCGAGTTCGCGCTCGGTCCCGTGGGCCAGCGCATCACCGCGGGGGCGGGGCGCACGGTCCCCTCGCTCCGATCGGTCGCCGGCAGCGACGCGTTCCTGGACCCGGCGGCGCTCCCCAGACACTCCGAGGTGTTCCTCGATCAGATCCCCCGACTCCGGTCGGTCCCGGTCATCTCCACCTGGCCCGAGATCGAGGACGTCGCGAACGGCATCATCGAGGAGGCGTACTACCTCGGAGGCGCCGCGCTCGAGGTCGCCGTCGAGCTCACGCTCCAGACGCGGGAGCTGTTCCGCCGGGCCGAGCGCTGATGGACGCGACCGAACGCCGCGGGCTCTGGCTCATGGCGGCGCCGTTCCTCGCCGGCGCCGGCCTCCTCATCTTCCTGCCCGCGCTCGGATCGTTCGCGATGGCCGGGTTCGAATGGGATCTCGTCCGGCCGCCGCGGTTCCTCGGCCTGGACAACTTCCGCGAGCTGCTCGGCGACCCCGTGTTCCGGATCTCGCTCAGGAACTCGTTGACCTACGCGGCGATCGGCGTTCCGCTCCGGCTGCTGTGTGCGCTCGGGTTCGCGCTGCTCCTGTACGGGCGGAGCCGACTGCACGCCGCCGGCCGCATCGCCGTGGTCGTCCCGACGGTGATCCCGGACGTCGCCTACGCGCTCGTCTGGCTCTGGATCCTGAATCCCCTCTACGGGCCCCTGAACCTCGCGCTCGGAGCGGTGGGCCTCCCGACGCCCTCGTGGCTCTCGCAGCCCGGTCCCGCGCGGTGGGGCGTGGTGCTCATGGGCGTCTTCCAGCTCGCCGAGGCGTTCCTGATCGTGGTCGCCGTGCGCCGGCT
>DATFEU010000033.1:0-3246 GCA_035250725.1 Actinomycetota bacterium | reverse complement strand
TCTGGCTCGCCGCCAAGCGGCAGCGCGGGCAGACCGGGCTCGTCCGCGAACAGCTCGAGGCGATGAGCTCGCACCTGCTCCGACCGCTCGGCGTCGCGGAGGTGCCAACGACGATCGAGGACGCGATCGTCGGATACCGGGTGGCGCGCGACCACCGGGAAGCGGAGCTCGGCACGACCGTCCCCCGCCGGCTCGAGCGCGAGGTCCTGCGCGTCGTCCCGGCGTGAGCCGGCCCGCCCTGACCGGCCACCCCCGGCTCGACCGGGACTCCTCTCATGCGGTTGAATGGTTCGACGGTCCGCGTGGAGGAGCGACATGGCGGAGATCGTGCTCGAGGGCGTCTCGAAGGTCTATCCCGACGGGACGACCGCCGTGAAGGACCTGAACGTCGACATCAACGACGGCGAGTTCATCGTCCTCGTCGGCCCGTCCGGATGCGGCAAGACCACCGCGCTCCGGATGGTCGCCGGCCTCGAGAGCATCACGCAGGGGACGGTCGCGATCGGCGGCAGGATCGTGAACGCCGTTCCGCCGAAGGAACGGGACATCGCGATGGTGTTCCAGAACTACGCGCTCTACCCGCACATGAGCGTGTACGACAACATGGCGTTCGGGCTCAAGCTCCGGAAGCTCTCGAAGGAGGAGATCGACCGCCGGGTCCGGGAGGCCGCCGACATCCTGGGGCTCGCCGAGTTCCTCGCGCGCAAGCCGAAGGCGCTCTCGGGCGGGCAGCGGCAGCGCGTCGCGATGGGCCGCGCGATCGTCCGCGAGCCGCAGGCGTTCCTGATGGACGAGCCGCTCTCGAACCTCGACGCGAAGCTCCGCGTGCAGATGCGAGCCGAGGTCTCGAAGCTCCAGACCGACCTCGGCGTGACGACGATCTACGTCACGCACGACCAGACCGAGGCGATGACGATGGGGGATCGCGTCGCGGTCATCAAGAAGGGCGAGCTCCAACAGATCGACGCACCGCAGTTCCTCTACGACCACCCGGCGAACCTGTTCGTCGCCGGGTTCATCGGCTCGCCGGCCATGAACATGGTCGAGGCCGACCTCAACCGGGAGGACGGGAACCTGTCGGTGTCGTTCGGCAGCACGAGGCTGGCGATCGACGACGAGGTCCTCGCCGACCGGCCCGCCGTTCGCGCGTACGAGGGCAGGCGGGTGATCGTCGGGATCCGTCCCGAGAACATGGAGGACGCGTCGATCATGCCGAACATCCCCGAGGACCGGCGCATGAAGGTCGAGATCCTTCTGCGGGAGGCGCTCGGGGCCGAGGTGCTCGTCCACTTCGCGATCGACGCGCCGCCGGTGCTGACCGAGGACACCCGCGAGCTCGTCGGCGAGCAGAGCGGCCCGATGGCAACGGCGGGCGTCGTGGTGCAGGATCTCGAACGCGCCGTCGAGATCGGGACGTCGACGTTCGTTGCCCGCCTGGATCCGCGGACGGGCGCCCGCATCCGGCAGACCCTCGAGCTCGCCGTCGACACGGCGCGCATGCACTTCTTCGATCCCGAGAGCGGTCTCGGGATCTACGAGGACGGGGCCTGAGCGCGCCGGGCCCCTCGCCGTTCCCGAACGACTTCCTGTGGGGCACGGCCACCTCCGCCTATCAGGTCGAGGGCGCCACGTCCGAGGACGGGCGAGGGTCCTCGATCTGGGACACGTTCTGCAGGACCCCGGGCCGCGTCCGGGGCGGCGACACGGGTGACGTCGCCTGCGACCAGTACCACCGGTACCGGGAAGACGTCGCCCTCATGGCCGAGCTCGGGCTGGGGGCCTACCGCTTCTCGGTTTCGTGGCCGCGGATCCAGCCGGAGGGGAGCGGCCCCCCGAACCCAAAGGGGCTCGACCACTATCGGCGGCTCGTCGACGAGTTGAACCGGAACGGCGTCGAACCGATCCTCACCCTCTTCCACTGGGACCTGCCCCAGGCGCTCGAGGACGCGGGCGGCTGGCCGAACCGCGACACCGCGGAGCGGTTCGCCGAGTACGCGTCGATCGTCCACTCGGCGCTGGCCGGCGAGGTCCGGTTGTGGATCACCCTGAACGAGCCGTGGGTCGCCGCGTGGCTCGGCTACGGGACCGGGATCCACGCGCCGGGCAAGACCGACGATGCGCTCGCGCTCGCGGCCACCCACCACCAGTTGCTTGCGCACGGCATGGCGCGGGACGCGGTGGGCGGCGGCGTGGGCATCACCCTCAACCTCGAGCCGCATCATCCCGTCACCGACGACCCCGAGGACGTTCGCGTGGCACGGCTCGCCGACCAGCACATGAACGCGTTGTTCCTCGATCCGCTGTTCGGGCGCGGCTACCCGGCCGAGCTCGTCGACCACTACGGGGAGATCTTCGATCGCGGCCTCGTGCGCGACGGCGACCTCGAGACGATCGCGGGACCGCTCGAGTTCCTCGGCGTCAACTACTACCGCCCGCAGCTGATCGCCGCCGATCCCGGTCGCGGTGCCGAACCGGTCGAGGCCCCCGGCTCGCTCGGCGCCTGGGCCGTGATCCCGCCGGGGACGCCCGTCACGGCGATGGGGTGGCCGGTCGTCCCAACCGGGATGACGGAGATCCTGCTCCGCATCCATCGCGACTACGGCCCGCCACGGATGTACGTCACGGAGAACGGCGCGGCGTTCGACGACGTCGTCGGGCCCGACGGGAGAGTGAACGACGCCGAGCGGGTCGACTACCTGCGCGGACACGTGGAGGCGGCTCGATCCGCCATCGAGGCCGGCGTCCCGCTCGCCGGGTATCTCGTCTGGTCGCTACTCGACAACTTCGAGTGGGCGCAGGGGTACGGCAAGCGGTTCGGGATCGTCCGGGTCGACTTCGACACCCGGATCCGGACGCCTAAGGCGAGCGCCCGCTGGTTCGCCGACCACATCGGGAGCCTTCGCTGACGCGATGGACGTGGGAGCGCTCCCATCCAGCGAGCTTGACCAGGGTCGAGAGACTCGCCTAGGCTTGAGAGCGCTTCCATCGCGTACGAGTCAGAGAGACGGTTCCCTTGGTTCGAACCTTGGACGAGCTTGCGGCGCTGAGCGGGGTCTCTCGCGCCACCGTCTCCCGCGTCATCAACGGGGGATCGGTGTCGGAAGCGACCAGGGCGCGCGTCACGGAGGTCCTGGAGCGCACGAAGTTCCGGCCGAACGCGGCCGCGCGGACGCTCGCCTCGGGCCGCTCCGGCGTCGTCGGCGTCGTGATGCATCTCTCGCCGCATCTCCTGTTCCAGGACCCGTA
>DATFEU010000025.1:0-6248 GCA_035250725.1 Actinomycetota bacterium | reverse complement strand
GCTCGTGATCCTCGACCTCATGCTTCCGGAGATGTCCGGACTCGATGTCTGCCGGACCCTGCGGAGCGAGTCGGACGTGCCGATCATCGTGGTCACCGCCAAGGACTCCGAGGCCGACAAGGTGAGCGGGCTCGAGCTCGGCGCGGACGACTACGTGACGAAGCCGTTCTCGATGCGCGAGCTCATCTCGCGGGTTCGCGCCAATCTCCGAAGGGTGCGTACGCCCGCGACCGTGGTTCCCGCCGACGAGGTCCTCGTCGGGGGGCCGACGAGGATGGACGTGGCGAGGCACGAGGTGACGGTGCGGGCCGACCCCGTGTCCCTCCCGCCCAAGGAGTTCGAGCTGCTGGAGGCGTTCCTCCGCCGGAAGGGGCGACTGCTCACCCGCGACTTCCTGATCGAAGAGGTATGGGGCATGGACTACTACGGTGACACGCGAACGCTCGACGTCCACGTGAAACGCCTGCGCCGCAAGCTAGAAGAAGACCCACACCATCCGGCCCATCTCCTCACGGTGCGGGGGCTCGGCTACAAGTTCGTCGACTGACCCGCCGATTTGTCGGCCCCCCCGGTTTCCGGTTATGCATGCCGCGACCGTTCAGGTCGGAAGGGGTACGGCATGCCGCGGTGGCGGTTCCATCTGGTTCCGCGTGACGAGAGCTTCTTCGAGCACCTCGTCCGTCAGGCGGCCAATATCGAGGACGCCGCGCAGACGCTCTTGGATCTGATCTCGGAGTACGAGGACGTCCCCGCGAAGGCCCGCCGCATCCAGGACCTGGAGCACGAGGGGGACGAGATCACGCACATGATCTTGAAGCGCCTGAACACCGTCTTCGTGACTCCGATCGACCACGAAGACATCCTCCGGCTCACGTCCACGCTCGACGACGTCCTCGACCACATGCACGCCGCCGCCGACCTCTTCGTCCTCCACACGATCGAGTCCCCCCTTCCCGCGATGAAAGCGCAGGCCGACGTGCTGGCGCGCGCATCCGCGAAGGCCCGCGAGGCCCTCGCGGTCCTGCCGAAGTACGCTCAGCTCGGCCCGTACGCGGTCGAGATCAACCGCCTCGAGAACGACGGCGACCGGATCTACCGGCAGGCCGTCGCCGACCTGTTCGGCGGCGACCACCGCGCGATGGACGTCCTCAAGTGGAAGGACATCATCGACGAGATGGAGGCGGCCATCGACAAGCTGGAGGACGTCTCGGACATCCTCGAGGCGATCGCGCTCAAACAAAGCTGATGCCGCTCTGGATCGTGCTGGTCCTCGCGTACCTGTTCGAGTTCGCCAACGGATGGACCGACGCCCCGAACTCGATCGCGACCGTGGTCTCGACGCGCGTGCTCAGGCCGCTGACCGCAGTGCTGATGGCGGCCGCCTTGAACCTGGTCGGCGCGCTCGCAGGAACCGCGGTGGCCAAGACGATCGCGAGTGGGATCGTGAACCCGGACTTCGTGACGCTCGAGACGATCGCGGCGGCCCTGCTCGCCGCTTTCATCTGGGCGGTCGGAGCGCAGTACTTCGGCCTGCCGTCGAGCGAGTCACACGCGCTCGTCGCCGGCCTGCTCGGCGCGGGGTTCGCCGCCGGGGGGCTGGATGCGCTCGAGTGGTCCGGCACGAGCAAGTCGCTGGAAGGGCTGGTGATCTCTCCGGTCGGCGGGTTCCTGACCGGCTTCCTCCTGATGGTCCTGATCTACCGGATCTTCTCCCGGGTCCGGCGGAGCGTCGTCACGCGGGTCTTCGGGCGCGCCCAGGTCTTCTCCGCCGGGTTCATGGCGTTCAGTCACGGGACGAACGACGCACAGAAATCGATGGGGATCATCACGCTCGCGATCCTCGTCGCCGAGGGCGGGTCGGTGCCCGAGGAGTTCGAGATCCCGATCTGGGTGATCGTGTCCGCCGCGGTCGTGATCGCGGCCGGGACGATGATCGGAGGGTGGCGGGTGATCCGCACGATGGGGATGCGGCTGACTCACCTCGAGCCCGTCCAGGGCTTCGCGGCCGAGACGGGGGCGGCAACCGTCATCACGACGGCCGCGCACTTCGGCATCCCGGTCTCGACGACGCACGCGATCGGGACGTCGATCATGGGTGTCGGCTCGACCAAGCGCTTCTCCGCCGTGAGGTGGGGCGTGGCCGACGAGGTCGTCACCGCCTGGATCCTCACCTGGCCCTCGTGCATGGTCTTCGGGTACGTGCTCGGCAAGGTCTTCAACGCGCTGTTCTAGGCGCGGTGTCGCACGCACCCTTGCCCCTCGCGGACCGCACGCGTACCATCCGTGTTCCTTCCCATGCCCACGGACCCGTCACTGCTCGGGGACGCCTCGGGCTCCCGGTACCTGAACCGGGAGCTCTCCTGGCTCGAGTTCAACGCTCGCGTGCTGGCGCTCGCCGAGGACGCTTCGCTCCCGTTGCTCGAACGACTGAAGTTCGTCGCGATCTTCGCCAGCAACCTCGACGAGTTCTTCCAGGTCCGGGTCTCGGGCCTGCAGGAGCAGTTCGAGGCCGGCGTGACGAAGGCGGCCCCGGACGGGCGCACCCCCGCCGAGCAGCTCGAGGGGATCCGCGAGCGCTCCCAGGAGCTCTGCACGCGCGTCGCGGACCTGTTCGCCACCGAGCTCGTGCCGGCGCTCGAGAAGGAGCGCATCCGCATCGTCCGCTCGGTCGAGGGGCTGGACCCGGCTGAGCTCGCCTTCCTCGAGCAGGAGTTCTCCGAACGCTTCTTCCCGGTGCTCACCCCGCTGTCGGTCGACCCCGCGCACCCGTTCCCCTACATCTCGAGCCTGTCCCTCAACCTGGCGGCGATCGTGCGCGACCCGATGACCGGCGAGCGGCGATTCGCTCGGGTGAAGGTCCCGCCGCTGCTCCCGCGGTTCGTCGAGCTGCCGGGCGGCGAGCGGTTCGTGCCGCTCGAGACCGTGATCGCCGCGTACCTCGACCGGTTGTTCCCCGGGATGGAGCTCGTCGCCCACCATGTGTTCCGCGTGACGCGGGACGCGGACGTCGAGGTCGAGGAGGACGAGGGGGAGGACCTCCTGCAGGCGATCCGGAGCGTCCTCCGTCGACGCCGGCGCGGCGCGAGCACCGTGCGGCTCGAGGTGGACGAAACGATGACCCCGGAGGTGCTCGAGCTGCTCCGTCGTGAGCTCGACCTCGAGGAGCAGGAGGTGGTCGTCACCGTCGGGCTGCTCGACCTCTCGGCGCTCTGGTCGTTGGTCGCGCTCGACAAGCCCGAGCTCAAACACGAGCCCTGGGTCCCCGTGACGCAGCCGCGGCTGTCGAACGGCGAGGGGCCGCCCGACCTGTTCGAGGTGCTCCGAAGCGGCGACGTGCTCGTGCACCACCCCTACGACTCGTTCTCCTCCTCCGTCGAGGCGTTCGTCGAGCAGGCCGCGCACGACCCCGCGGTGCTCGCGATCAAGCAGACGTTGTATCGGACCTCGACACAGGAGAGCCCGATCATCCGTTCGCTGATCCGCGCCGCCGAGCTCGGCAAGCAGGTGGTCGCCCTCGTCGAGCTGAAGGCGCGGTTCGACGAGGAGGCCAACATCTCGTACGCCCGGGAGCTCGAGCAGGCCGGCGTGCACGTCGTCTACGGCGTGGTCGGATTGAAGACGCACGCGAAGGTCTCGCTCGTCGTCCGGCGCGAGCAGGGCGGCGTCCGCCGGTACGCGCACGTCGGGACCGGGAACTACAACCCGGTCACGGCCAACCTCTACGAGGATCTGGGCCTGCTCACCGCCGACCCGGAGATCGGCGCCGACCTCACCGACCTGTTCAACCAGCTCACCGGGTACAGCCGGCAACGGGAGTACCGGACGCTGCTCGTCGCGCCCCACTACCTGCGCCAGGATCTGCTCGGGCTGATCAACGGGCAGGCGCACGACGGCGGCCGGATCGTCTTGAAGCTGAACGCGTTGGTCGACCCCGACATGATCGACGCCCTCTACGAGGCGTCGCAGGCCGGTGCCGATGTCGACCTGATCGTCCGCAGCATCTGTTGCCTGCGTCCGGGGATGGAGGGGTTCTCCGATCGGATCCGGGTTCGGTCGCTCGTCGGGCGGTACCTGGAGCACTCGCGCGTGTTCCGGTTCGGCGACCGCGAGGACGCGTCCTTCTATATCGGTTCGGCGGACCTGATGCAACGGAACCTCGACCGGCGCGTCGAGGCGCTCGTGCCGGTCTCCGACCCGTCGCTCGCGGCCCGGCTCGACGAGATCCTCGAGGTCCTGCTGATGGACGACACGCTCGCATGGACCCTCGGGCCCGACGGGACCTGGTCGAAGGTCCGGGGCGAGCGTGGCATCGAGGCCCAGCACCGGCTCCAGGAGATGGCGGTCGAACGGGCCGGCCCCGAGCGCGGCTAGCGTCGGCGTGGGCGTCGAGCGCGAGGCCAAGCTCCAGGTCCCCCCGGGGTTCCGGCTGCCCGAGCTCGGAGGCGACGGGCGGGTCGTCACGGTGCACGAGCCGAGCCGGATCGTGTCCACGTACTTCGATACCGAGGATCTCGACCTCGTCCGCTGGGGATGCAGCCTCCGCGACCGTCCCGGCGAGGGGTGGACGGTGAAGCTTCCGTCGGAGCGCGACGGCGACCTCCTCGTCCGCCCGGAACTCGTCTTCGACGCTCCGAGCGGCGCGCGTCGCCCGCCCGAGCCGGCCGTCGAGCTGCTCCGCGCCTACGTCCGGGACCGCCGCCTCGCCCCCGTCGCTCGCCTCCGGACGATGCGGCAGGCCGTCGAGATCGCGGACGAGCTCGGCCGGCCGGTCGCCGTCGTCACCGACGACGAGGTCTCGCTGATGGACGGCCGGCGCGTCGCCACCCGGTTCCGGGAGGTGGAGATCGAGCTTGCCCCCGGCGTGTCGGCGGACCGTCTCGATCCGATCGTCGACGTCCTGCGGGCGGCGGGCGCGGGACCGGTGGACAACGTGTCCAAGCTGCGTCGCTCGCTCGGTCCGAGGTCGGAGGAACCACCGGAGGTCGTGATCGCGGACGTCGAGCGCGGAGCGTCCGTCGCCGACGTCGTCCGGCGCGCGTTCGCGAGCTCGGTCGTGCGACTGATACGCCACGACGCCGGCGTCCGGCTGGGCGAGGATCCCGAAGACGTCCATCAGGCGCGCGTCGCGACCCGGCGGATGCGTTCGGACCTGCGGCTGTTCCGCGACGTGCTCGAGCCGACCTGGACGCGCTCGCTCCGGGACGAGCTCGGGTGGCTCGGCGACCGCCTCGGGGCCGTCCGCGACGCGGAGGTCCTGCACGACCGGTTGCGCGAGCGTGCGGCGATCCTGGGCTCGAGCGATCGCTCCGAGGCCGATGCGCTCCTGGCCGGCCTGGAACGCCGGCGCGACGCGGCGAGGCAGGAGCTGCTCGCCGGCATGCGCGAGC
The DNA here is from genome assembly GCA_035250725.1 of Actinomycetota bacterium. GTDB lineage: Bacteria > Actinomycetota > UBA4738 > UBA4738 > HRBIN12 > DASSJM01. The sequence goes on along the minus strand of DATFEU010000025.1, from coordinate 861 downwards.
CCCGGTACACGGATCTCCTGGACCGGCTCGTCTGGGGGGCGGCCGACCCGTCGTTCCTCGACGGCGCGGGGACGGCCGCCGCGGCCGATGCGCTGCCCGCCCTCCTCGAGGGCCCCTGGAAGCATCTCGAGACCTCGATCGAGCACGTCGCCTCGGATCCCTCGGATGAGGCGCTGCACGCGGCCCGGATCCGGGCCAAGCGGGCCCGCTACGCGGCCGAGGCGGTCGCGCCGGTCTTCGGCAAGACCGCTCGACGGTTCGCGGAGGCCGCCGCCGATCTCCAGGACGTCCTCGGTGAGCACCAGGACGCGGTGGTCGCCGGTGCGTGGTTGCATGAAGCGAGGTCGAGCGAGCAGGCGTTCGTCGCCGGAGAGCTGGCCGCGCTCGAGGCCGAGGCGGCCGCGGCCGCGCGCGCCGCGTGGCCCGCCGCATGGAAGGCGCTGTCGCGCAAGCGGCTACGCTTCTGGACGTGAACGATCTCGTCCGCGCGGCCGGCGGCATCGTGTTCCGCTCGGACGCGAAGGGTCGCCAGGTGGCCCTCGTGCACCGCCCTCGGTACGACGACTGGACGTTCCCGAAGGGCAAGTTGATCGACGGCGAGGACGACGAGGCCGCCGCGCTCCGCGAGGTGGAGGAGGAGACCGGCCTGCGGTGCCGGATCGGACGGCACGTCGGCGCCGTCACGTACCTCGACTCCCGAGGTCGCCCGAAGGTCGTGCGCTACTTCGAGATGCTGCCCGACGGCGGGGTCTTCGCCGCGAGCACCGAGGTCGACGAGCTCCGGTGGGTGCCGGTCGCCGAGGCCGGCGACGTCCTGTCCTACGGCCACGATCGTCGCCTGCTCCGCCGGGCGCTGGCCGA
>DATFEU010000019.1:0-3877 GCA_035250725.1 Actinomycetota bacterium | reverse complement strand
CGGAACCGCTCTTCGAGATCGCGAGGCGGCGTTTCGACACGCCGGAGTTCCGCGGCATCGAGTTCATCGAGGCCGAGTGCAAGACCATCATCAACCCCGTCCCGGGCAACTACCTGCCGTTCGGATACTCGATCAACCCGTATCGGGGATGCACGCATTCGTGCAGTTACTGCCTATCCCCGGAGACGCCTGTCCTGATGGCGGACGGTCGTCTGAGGGCGATCTCCGAGCTCCGGGTTCGCGACGAGATCTACGGGACCGAGCGACAAGGTTCCTATCGCCGCTACGTCCGGACGAACGTCCTCGCGCACTGGTCCACGGTCAAGGCCGGGTTCCGCATCTTCCTGGAGGACGGCACGGTGCTCGTCGCGAGCGGGGACCATCGGTTCCTCACCGATCGCGGGTGGAAGTACGTGACCGGCTCGCAACAAGGTGGAGCCCGTCGACCCCATCTAACGATCAACAATAAACTCATGGGGACCGGTGGCTTCACACCCGGACCGAAGGGAACCGCCGACTACGAGCGGGGCTACCTCTGCGGGATGATCCGTGGTGACGGGCACGTCGGTCGGTTCGCGTACGATCGACCGGGCCGCCGGAGCGACGAGCACTACCGATTCCGGCTCGCCCTGACCGACGCCGAGGCGCTCGAGCGGACGCGGCGTTTCCTCTCGCAGGCCGGGATCGCCACGACCCCGTTCGTCTTCTCGAACGCGACGGACGCCCGCCGGTCGGTGCACGCGATCCGAACGTCACGCCGATCGGACGTCGAGGCGATCGAGCGGATCGTTCGGTGGCCCAACGACCCCGCGTCCGAATGGCGCAAGGGGTTCCTTGCCGGGATCTTCGATGCGGAGGGCAGCCTCGGCGGCTCCCTGCGCATCTCGAACACGAACGCGCTGCTCGTCCACCAGACGGCCGTGAGCCTCCGGCGGTTCGGCTTCGACTTCAGGCTTGAGCGGACCGGGAACGCGAACGGGCTCGTTTCCGTCCGGCTACTCGGCGGGCTACCGGAGATCACGCGGTTCCTCCACACCGTCGATCCGGCGATCTCGCGCAAGCGGTCGATCGAGGGCATCGCGATCAAGGGCGATGCTCCCCTCCGCGTGGAGTCCGTCGAGCCCCTCGGCCTCGAGCTCCCGATGTTCGACATCACCACCGGCACGGGCGACTTCATCGCGAACGGCGTCGTGAGCCACAACTGCTTCGCCCGGCCGACCCACACGTTCCTGGACATGAACGCGGGCCGCGATTTCGAGACGAAGATCGTCGTGAAGGTGAACGCGCCCGACGTGCTCCGTCGCCAGCTCGCCGCCAAACGATGGAAGGGCGAGGGCATCGCGATGGGCACGAACACCGATCCGTACCAACGCGCGGAGGGGCGCTATCGCCTGATGCCCGGGATCATCCGCGCGCTGACGGACTACCGGAACCCGTTCTCGATCCTGACGAAAGGGACGCTGATCCTGCGCGACCTCGAGCTGCTCGTCGAGGCGGCTCGCGTAGCCGACGTGTCGACGGCGTTCTCGATCGGAACCCTCGACGAGGACGCCTGGCGCCGGAGTGAACCCGGAACGCCACATCCACGCAAGCGCATCGACGCGGTCCGAGCCCTGAACGAGGCAGGGATCCCCTGCGGCGTGCTCGTGGCGCCCATCCTCCCGGGGATCACCGATGACCCTCGGCAGCTGCGAGACGTGGTCGCCGCCGCGATCGACGCCGGGGCGACGCACGTCTCGCCGATCCTGCTCCACCTGCGCCCGGGCGTCCGCGAGGAGTTCCTTCCATGGCTGCGGGACAACTACCCCGACCTGGTGGGCAGGTACGAGCAGCTCTACCCTCATCCCTACGCGCCGAAGAGCGAGCAGGAGGCCCTCGGCCGGCGTGTCTCCAGCATCGTGCGTGGGCTCGGCGGCGTGCGACCGACCGGCAAGGCCCCGGTGCGGTTCTCGAGGCAGCGATACTCGGGCGGCCCTTCGCCGGAACAACTCACGCTGGTCTAGCCGGCGGCATCGGCTACCCTTGCGCTCCGATGCGGGGCATGGACCGGCTGCTCGACCTCCAGCGGATCGACACGGCGATCGATCGGCTCGAACAGCGCCGCGGGCAGCTCGAGGCGGGGGAGGAGCTCTCGGCCGCGCGCAAGGAGATGGAAGAGGCCGAGGCGCGTCTGGGGGAGATCCGGCTCGCCACCGACGCGGTGACGAGCGAGTCATCGCGGCTCGAGCACGAGATCGAGTCGATGAACGCCAAGCTGGCCGCCGAACAGAAGCGGATGTACGACGGCTCGATCGCGAACGCCAAGGAGCTCGAGGCCCTGCAGCACGAGATCTCGAGCCTCAAGGAGCGTCGCTCCCGCGCCGAGGACGACCTCCTCGAGCAGATGGTGCGCCGCGAGGAGCTCGACGCTCGCGTCTCGGACGCCGACAAGGAGGTTCGGGACGCACGGGGGCGCGTCGACGCGCTCGGGGGCGACTCGGTGCGCGAGCTCCAGGGGATCGAGACCGATCTGGCGGCCAGGCGCGAGGAGCGAACCGCGATCGTGTCCGAGGTCGACGAGGAGCTGGTCGAGCTCTACGACGACCTGCGGCGACAGAAACACGGGGTGGGCGCCGCCGAGATCGTGGACGGCGTGTGCCAGGCGTGCCACGAGAAGCTGTCGGCGGTCGAGCTCGACCGTCTCAAGCGCACCGACGGCGTGAAGAGGTGTGAGTACTGCCGACGGATCGTGTTCTTCGCCTGATCCTCAACTGCGACGGCGCCGCGCGAGGGAACCCGGGGCCGGCCGGCGTGGGCGTCGTCATCGCCACCGACGAGGGCGAGGTCCTCGACGAGATCGCCGAGGGCATCGGGGTCGCGACGAACAACGTCGCGGAGTACACGGCGGCGCTGCGGGGGCTGGAGCGCGCCGGGGAGCTCGGCGCCTCGGCCGTCGTCCTTCGCTCCGACAGCCGCCTGCTCGTCGAACAGCTCGCGGGTCGGTTCAAGGTCAAGAACCCCACCCTGCAGCGACTCCACGCGGAGGTGCGGTCGCTCGCGTCCGGGTTCGAGCGCGTCGCCTACGAGCACGTCCGGCGCGAACGCAACGTCGAGGCGGACCGGCTGGCGAACGCCGGCGTCGACGCGTGGCTTGCCGGCGAGGGGGCTAGCTGGGAGCGTCCTCCTCCGAGCCCTCGTCTGTGGGAGGCGGAAGAGGAACCACGGTGACGAGGTCGCCGAGCGGGAACTCGAAGACGCGCCGGTCCGCTCCGCTCCCGTAGACGAGCGACAGCACACGCCCCTCGGCGCTGCCCTGCGCCTCGAAGACCATGAGGCCGTCGATCGTCGAGCCGGCCGGGACGACGGAGAGCGACGGGGTGAGCGTCCCGTCCACGCGCTCGAAGCCGTCGCCGCGCTCGACGAACAGCGCCGCGCCCGCGGGGTCGATCACGACGTCCTGGTTGGTGGTGTTCGACACCGTCACGTTGAACTGCCAGAGCGGCGGGAACATGAACAGGGACTCCAGACGCACCGTGACCCCGTCCTCCGTGCGGTGTTCGCGGGTGAACGACTCGATCCCGTCTGACATCGGGATGCCGTTGCGCAGGAGATCCAGCACCCGGAAGTCGCCGACGTCCATGCGCACCAGCGTGACCGGACCGTCGAGCACGCGGACGAGCTCGATCGCGTCGTCGTCGATAGGAAGGAACGTGAACGTCACCGAGGCCGACAGCCCCACCTGGGCCGCCGACGCACGCCGGGCGGTGATGGAGCCGACGAACTCGACGTCGCGAACGTCCGAGACCCCTTCGATCTCGCCCTCGAACTCGCGATGCTGGACGTCGAGCCAGCGCACCCACTCCGCGAGCTCCTCGCCCGCGACGAGTCCGATCAGGGG
>DATFEU010000012.1:0-6363 GCA_035250725.1 Actinomycetota bacterium | reverse complement strand
TCGGCCAGGAGCTTGCCCACCACGGGCGCATGCTGGAACCCGTGGCCGCTGAAGCCGTTGGCGAGGTAGAAGCCCTCGACGCCAGGAGCCCGCCCGATGATGGGATGCCGGTCCGGGGTCATCTCGTAGAGCCCCACCCAGGAATGCTCGATGGTCGCGGTCTCGAGCGGCGGGAACACCCGGAGCGCCGTCGGCAGCAGCGTCTCGGCGACGAACGCCTCGTCCGGCATCGTGTCGAACGAGGGCCGTTCGTCCGGGCTGCCCATCCCCATGAGAACCCCCACGCCCTCCCGATGGAAGTAGAAGGAGGTGACGGCGTCGATCACCAGCGTTCGTCGCTCGGGCACGCCCTCGAAGGCGCCGCTCACGAGCACGTGGCGAGGGATCGGCTCGATCGGAAGCTCGACACCGGCGGTCGAGGCGAGGGCTCCCGCCCAGGGGCCAGCGGCGTTCACGACCACCGGCGACTCCCATCGCCCGACGGAGGTGGCGACGCCCGCTACACGGCCGTCCTCGACCACGACCTCCGCGACCTCGATGCCCAGCTCGATCGACGCGCCGGCTGCGCGCGCGAGCGTCGCGTAGCCCTGGGTCAGCCCCGAGGGATCCGCGATGCCGTCCCGAACGCCGAACGTGGCGCCCACGAGCCGCTCGATCGAGATCCCCGGCACCAGGGCGACCGCCTCGTCCGGGGTGAGTGTCTCCACCTCGATGCCGAGCGACCGATGGAGCTCGTTGGCCGCGACGAACCCCCTCCACAGGTCCTCGTCCCGGACGAGGAACAGGTACCCGTCCTCGGCCACGTCGAGGGGGAGCCCGTGCTCCTCGGTGAACCGAGTGATCATCGGCACGCTCGCCTGCGAGAGCCGGACGTTGACCTCGCTCGAGAACTGGTACCGGAAGCCGCCGGCGCACGCCCCGGTCGAGCCGGCGGCCAGGTGGTCCGCCCGCTCCACCACGACGACGCGACCGGCGCCGGCGGCCGCGAGGTGGTACGCGGCGCTCGCGCCGACGACGCCGCCACCGACGATCACGACGTCGGCCGTCGGGCTCACCGGCGATCCACCGCCGCCCGCGCCACGATCAGGTCCTCGAAGGCGACGCCCACGGCCTTGAACACGGTGACGTCGTCGGCAGCGCTCCGCACCTCGGCCCCACGGACGAGCTCGGCGAGGTCGGCGAGCACGTGCTCGCGGCCGATCGCGCCCTCGCCGATCGGGATCAGGAGGTCTCCGGCCTCGGCGAAGGCCGCCTCTCGGGTGTCGACGACGACCTTGGATCGGCGGACCGCCTCGGTGTCGAGCTCCCGCATCGTCGCGAGATAGGCGCCGATCGCGTTCACGTGGACGCCTGCGGGCAGACTCGCGCCCTCGACCACGGGACGCTCGCTCGTCGTGCAAGCGCAGACCACGTCTGCCGCCCCCACGTCCGAAGGCGTCCCGATCCGGGCGCGGAGCCCCATCGCGCCCGCGCGTTCGACCAGTGCCGCCGCCCGCTCCGAGCCCCGCGACACGACGACGACCTCCTCGATCGGCCTCACCGCCCGCATCGCATCGAGATGCGAGGTCGCCTGGACCCCCGCACCGAACAGGACCAGCCTGCTCGCATCCTCTCGCGCGAGGAGCCGGGTCGCCACCCCGCTCACGGCGGCGGTCCGGAGCGAGGTGAGCGCCGCCCCGTCGAGCGTGGCGACCGGCGCCTGCGTCTCCGCGTCGAACAGCACGTAGAGCGCGTGGATGAACGGGAGACCGCGATCGGGGTTCGACCGGGTGAGGGTGACGAGCTTCACGCCCACCCCTTGCTCCCCCCACGCAGGCATCAGCAGGAGCCTGCCCGCCGCGGTGTCGACGTGCGAACGGAGCGGCGTCTCGGGAAGCTCGGCGGCGAACGCGGCATGGAGCGCGTCGATCGCGGCAGGCATCGGCAAGAGGCCGGCGAGTGCCTCCGCGTCGATCGGGTGCGGACGGCGGAGCTCAGAGCTCGCCGAGGTACGCCTCCCGCATCAGCGGGTTGTCCAGGAGGTTCCTCGCCGTGTCGGCCAGCACCACCTGTCCCGTCTGGATCACGTAGCCCCGGTCGGCGATCGACAGCGCCATGTTCGCGTTCTGCTCGACCACGAACACGGTCCGGCCGAGCGCGCGGATCTGCTTGATGATCTCGAAGACCTGTTCCACGAGGATCGGCGCGAGCCCCATCGACGGCTCGTCCATCAGCAGGACCTTGGGGTCCGCCATGAGCGCTCGACCCATCGCGACCATCTGCTGCTCGCCACCCGAGAGCGTCCCTGCCTTCTGTTTCAAGCGTTCCCGGACCCGGGGGAACGTCTCCAGCACCTTCTCGCGGTCCTCGGCGAGCTTCGCCTTGTCCCTGCGCTGATAGGCACCGAGATCCAGGTTCTCCGAGACGGTCATGTTCGGGAACAGCCGGCGGTTCTCGGGGACCATCGAGATGCCCCGCGACACCACCTGCGCGGTGGGGAGCCCGCTCACGACCTCGCCATCGAGCACCACCTCGCCCTCCGACGGCGTCACGTACCCGAGGATCGTCTTCAGGGTGGTGGTCTTCCCGCTCGCGTTGCCGCCGAGCAGGCACACCATCTCGCCCGGGTAGATCTCGACGTTGACGTTCCGGAGCACCGCCACCATGCCGTAGTGCGTGCTGACGTCGCGGAGCTCGAGGACCGGCTTGCGGTCCCCGACGTCGCCGGGGACGGGCTCGCTCGGGGACGGCAGCGCCTCGGTCTGGACCGGCTGGACGTCGACGCCGGTCTCCGCCGGGTCGACCTCGACCTGCTCGCGCTCCCGGGTATCCGGGCCGTCGCTCATCCGACCGCCTTTGTCCCGAGGTAGGCCTCGATCACCTGCGCGTCGTTCGCCACGTCGTCGTAGGAGCCCTCGGCGATCTTCCGACCGTAGTCGAGCGCGACCACCCGGTCCGAGACGCCCTTGACCACGCGCATGTCGTGCTCGATCACCAGGACCGTGAGGCCGAGCTCGTCGCGCATGCGGACGATGTGGTCGCGCAGCTCGAGCGTCTCCCGCGGGTTCATCCCGGCGGTGGGCTCGTCGAGCATGATGAGGACCGGGTCCGTCGCGAGCGCGCGGGCCATCTCGAGCCGACGCCGGTTGGCGTAGGAGAGCGCGAACGCCGGCTGGTCCTGCCGGTAGCCCGAGAGGCGCTTGCCGAAGAACTCGAGGGCGGACTTCGCCCGGGCTCGGATCTGCTCCTCCTCCCGGCGGGTTCTGGGGAGCCTGATCACCGAGCCGAACACCCCCGACCTCCCCCGGCAGTGCTGGCCCACCATCGCGTTCTCGAGCACGGTCATGTTCGGGAACAGGTGGACGGTCTGGAACGTCCGCGCGAGACCGAGCTTCGTGATCCGGTTCGGAGCGAGGCCGACGATGCTCTCGCCCTTGAACCGGACGTCGCCGTCGTCCGGCGGGTACAGGCCCGTCACGACGTTGAACATCGTGCTCTTCCCGGCGCCGTTCGGTCCGATCACCGAGACGATCTCGCCCTCGTCCACGTGCAGGTCGAGCCCCGACAACGCGTAGAGGCCGCCGAAGTGCTTCGCGGCGCCCGTGAGCTCGAGGAGCCGGGTCCCGTTCGCGCTCACTCGAGGTCCTCCCGCTCGACGCCGAGGCCGCCGCCGGGAAGCACAGCCGCCACCGCCTCGCGCTCGCCGGTCGCGCCCTTGGCCCAGGCGTCCTGTTCGACCTCCTCCTCGTGGAGCTCGCGGCTCCGCCGAACGTTGGGGATGAGCCCCTGCGGCCGAAGGAGCATGATCGCCACCAGCGCGCCGCCGTAGATCAGGAGTCGGTACGCCTCGAACTCGCGGAGCAGACCCGGCAGGCCGATCAGCACGAGCGCCCCGACGACGACGCCGGGCAGGCTGCCGAGACCCCCGAGGATCACCACCGCGAGCGCGGTGATCGACACGACGAGCTCGAAGCTCGTCGGCGTGAGCGAGCCGATGTTCACCGCGAACAGCGCCCCCCCGAGCGAGCCGATCGCGCCGCCCATCGCGAACGCGAGGAGCTTGAACCGGATCGTGCTCACGCCCATCGCCTCGGCCACCTGCTCGTCCTCGCGCATCGCGTTCCACGCGCGGCCGATGCGCGACCCGGCCAGCCGCCACGAGATGAACAGCGCGAGCAGGACGAACGCGAGCACGAGATAGTAGAAGTGCTGCGGATTGTCCTGGAAGTTGAACCCGGCGAATTCCGCCTTCGTGACCCCGCGCATCCCCTGTGGGCCGCCGATCAGCGGCTGCGCCCACTTCGACGCGGTGATGATGCTCACGATCTCGCCGAGGCCGAGCGTCACGATCGCGAGGTAGTCGCCACGCAGCCGCAACACCGGCGCCCCGATCAGCAGCCCGACTCCCGCCGCGAGGAGCGCCACGATCCACACCGCCACGTAGAAGTTGAGATCCGCGGAGAGCGCGGGCTCCGCGGCTCCGGTCGTCGTGTTCAGGAACGCGCCGGTGAGCAGTCCGAGCGTGTAGGCCCCGAACGCGAAGAACGCCACGTACCCGAGGTCGAGCAGCCCCGCGTAGCCGACCACGATGTTCAGCCCGATCCCGAGCAGGACGTAGATCATCACCTGGCCGAGCACCTCGGAGATCACAGTCCCGAGCAGGAGCGGCATGATCGCGAGGACCGCGAGGATCGCGACGAGCAGCCCCAGCTTGGCGGCCGGCGCTTCCTGCACCGTCGAGCGGACGCGCTCGCGGGTCTGCTCGCCGCTCCGGTGCCACAGCACGTTGGCCGCCGCGCCAACCGCGAAGATCAGGGCGGCGCCGAGCCAGGTCAGTCCCCTCGTCACCGGGCTGTAGAGCCAGTCGGCCTCGAATCCCAGCTCGACGAAGACGATGGGGATGATCCGCTGAAGGATGGCCATCGCGATCACGGCGATCGTGCCGACCGTAAGCGGCGCCCGCGCAGCCGCCGGAGCCGTGCGCGCCAGGCCGCCGACCGCGCCGCCGGCGACCGAGAGGCCGATGAGGAACGGGAGCCCCACAGGCACACCCTGATCGAACGTGAGGAACGCGATCAGGGTCTCCGAGACCTGGATGAAGACCTCGCGGATCCGGTCGACACCGAACCACTCCGCGAACCACACGGCCGCCGCGAAGGCGGCGCCGGTCACGAGGCCCGTCAACGCACCCCCCGCGACCCCCGCACCGAACGCGACCGGCCGCCGTTCACCCGCAACGACCCGCGGACGCGTGGCGGCGTATGCGGCGACCACCGCCGGCGCGACGAGGAGCAAGCGTCCGAGGGTGACCTGCTCCCCGACCAGCTCGAGCTCCGCGAACTCGGTGTAGAGGCCGACCAGGGCGACGTAGATCGCCGCGATAGCGCCGAGGAGGCCTCCGCGCACGACGGATCGCCTCGGTACACCCATCAGACCTTCTCCGCTTCCCCCGAGCCGAGCAGTCCGCTCGGTCGGAAGATCAGCACCAGGACCAGCACGAAGTACGTGAACGCATCCTTCAGCTGGAACGGCGACGGGATCTCGTACCCCGTCAGGATCAGCGCGGGACCGAGCGACTGCAACAACCCGAGGAGGATGCCACCCAGCGCCGCCCCGTAGATGCTCCCGATCCCGCCGAGGACCGCCGCGGTGAAGGCGGCGATCCCCGGGCGGAAACCCATGCTGAAGTTCACCGACTCGAACGTGAGTGAGAACAACACGGCCGCGACGCCGGCGAGAAGCCCCCCGATCGCGAACGTGGTCACGATCACGCGGTCGACGTGGATCCCCATGAGGCTCGCGATCTCGCTGTCGGCGGCGACGGCCCGCATCGACTTGCCGGTCCTGGTCCTCGAGATGAACAGCGACAACAGCGTCATCGCGACGATCACCGTCACGAGCACCAACACCTGGATCCGGTCGATCGGGATCCCGAGGATCGTCCACGTCCCTTCGAGCGCCGTCGGGACGCCGAACCCCCGCGTCTGCGGGCCGAAGAACCCGCGTGCCGAGTTCGACAGGAAGAACGACGCCCCGATCGCCGTGATGAGCGGCACGAGACGGGGCGAATTGCGGAGCGGCCGATAGGCGACGCGCTCCAGCAGGACGGCGACGGCCATCGACGTCAGCATCGCGACGACCAGCACGATCGCGAGCGACACGACCGGACTCCGGTCGAGGAACCCGCTCGCCTCGTACGCGTCCGCGAAGAAGAATGCGGCGAACGCCCCGAACATGAACACCTCGCCGTGCGCGAAGTTGATCATCCGCAGGATGCCGTAGACGAGCGTGTAGCCGAGCGCTACGAGAGCGTAGAGCGCACCCCGGGTGAGGCCCGTGAACGTGAGCTGGACGAACGTCGACCAGTCCTGGAACGCGTTGATG
>DATFEU010000357.1:0-2602 GCA_035250725.1 Actinomycetota bacterium | reverse complement strand
CGCTTCGTCCTCGGCCTGCGGGAGCGCACCACGGATGCGCATCACCTCGGCGCGGTGCACGCGGCACACGCCGGGGAAGCCGGTGATCGCCTGGCGCTCGCACCAGCGCGCGGCAGCCTCGGTCCATTCGCCGGCCCTGCGGTAGTCGCTCACGCTCCGGCACGCGGCCATCGTGATGCAGTAGACGTTCCCCCCCGCGTACGGGGTCAGCTCCCCACCGACGGCGGCGGCCATCGCCTCGTCGACCAGCGACAGACCGCGCTCGACCATCGCCTGCCGAACCAGCAGGACACCTTCGAGCACCATGCCGACCGCCTCGAGGTCGCGCTCGCCGTAGCGCGTGCCGATCTCACGACCCTTCCGCGCGTGCTCGATCGCCTCCTCGGGCTCGCCGCGGATCATCTCCGAGCGGACGAGCTCGAGCTCGAGGTTGCCGTGCACCGGCCCCTCGGGCAGGTCCTCGAGCAGTCGCCGCGCTCGCTGGAGCCACCCGTTCGCCAGGGCGGCCTCGTGGCGCTCGAAGCACTCGTCCACGAGGCGGAGCGCGATGAAGGCGGCTCGCTCCGGGTTCCCGGCGGCGACGTGAGCGGCGTGGGCACGTTCGAACGCATCGAGGCTCTCCCTCGGGTGCGCCGCCCACCACGCCGCCTCGGCCAGGCGCTCGAGGTCCTCGGGCGCGAGCATGCCATCGCGGTCGATCGCGGCGAGCCCCTCGTACGCCTCGGTCCAGACATGCCGCTCCAGAGCGTCGCGAGCGTGCCCGAGCTTCGCACTATCGGTCTGGGTCAACGTCCCACCTCGGGCCGATGATGGCACGGCGACGTCTCCGGAGGCGACGGACGGTCGGGGCGTCTCGGGATGCGGGAGCGCCCGGGGCTGTCGGATAATCGAGCGCGGGGGGCCGGGAAGGGAGGCTTGCATGGAACGCTCCGCGGTCGCCACGTCGCCCACCACGCCCTCGGAGCCGGGCCTCGCCAGGGAGGCGATCGGTCTCCGCGAGGTCTTCTTCCAGTCGGTCACGCACATGGCGCCGGCCGCTGCCGTCGCCTTCTCGATCGTCGTCGGCGCGAACTTCGCGTCCGGGGCCCTCCCGCTCTCCGTCATCTTCGCGTTGATCGGCTGCCTGCTGGTCGCGATCTCGATCGGCCAGCTCGCCAAGCACCTGCCCTCGGCCGGAGGCTTCTACACGTACACGGCGAAGGGGATCCACCCGGCGGTCGGGTTCCTGGTGGCGTGGGGCTACGCGTTCGTCGAGCCGCTCGTGGCCCCCGCCCTGTACCTGATCTTCGGCCAGGTCGTGGCGGCGACGCTCGCGGCCGAGTTCGGCTGGTCGTTCTCGCAGTGGTGGTGGATCGCGGCGATCGCGGCGGCCGTCATCGTGTTCCTGCTCGGCTACTTCGGGATCCAGATCAGCACGCGCGTCGGCACGATCCTCGGCCTGTTCGAGATCGGCGTGTTCGCCGCGCTCGCCGTCTGGCTGATCGTGGAGGCGGGCGGCGACAACGACCTGAGCGTGTTCGGGACGTCGTTCGCGACGGTGGAAGGCTTCGACGGGCTTTCGGGCGTGATCGCGGGCTCCGTCTACACGATCCTCGCGTTCATCGGGTTCGAGGCGGCGGCGCCGCTCGCGGAGGAGACGAAGGACCCGCGGCGGACGATCGGGCGAGCGGTGATCTACTCGTGCATCGGGATCGGCCTCTTCTACGTCCTCACGACGTACGCGGCGACGGTGTTCTTCGGCCCGGACCGGTTCTTCGAGTTCCCCGCGTCCGGCCAGGGCAACCCGTGGGACGCGCTCGCCCGCGCCGCGTGGGGGGCGGGTTGGGTCCTGGTGTTCCTCGCGATCGCGAACTCGGCGATCGCCAACTCCAACGCAGGCTCGAACGCCGCGACGCGAACCTGGTTCGCGATGGGTCGGATCCGGCTGCTGCCGGCGATGCTCGGTCGGACGCACCCGAAGTACCGCTCGCCGCACGTGGCCGTGTGGACGCAGTTCGTGATCGGCGTCGGCGTCGCGCTCTGGCTCGGGGCCCAGTACAACAGCCCGTTCACGGCGTTCGCGATGCTCGGCACGATCATCGGCGCCGTCGTGATCGCGATCTACATGACCGTGAACCTCGCGTGTCTGCTGTACTACGCGCGCTTCCAGAAGGGCGACTTCAACGTGCTCCTGCACGTGGTGGTCCCGATCCTCGGGATCGTCGCGTTCGTGCCGGCGTTCCTCGTCGCGATCGGCGTGGGCGGATCCATCTTCGACTTCATCAGCCCGCTGCCCTACCCGTTCAGCGTCGTGGGACCGGTCGTCGGGATCTGGTACCTGATCGGCGTCGTGTACCTCGTCTACCTCTACGCGAGGAAGCCCGAGCGCGTGAAGGACACGGCGCGCGTGTTCATCGAGGAGGAGGTCGCCGAAGCCTCGGCTCCGATCTAGCGGGCCGTCGCGCGACGTCCTCAGGCCTCGTAGCCCTCGACCGTTCCTTCGTCCCGGACCTTCGCGTCGTTCGGGTCGAGCCCGGCGTTGCGAAGCGCGCGCCGCTGGTGGAGCAGGTCCCAGCACTGGTCGAGCGTGACCTCGAGCTCGCGGAGCCGCTCGCGGTCCTTC
>DATFEU010000251.1:0-16306 GCA_035250725.1 Actinomycetota bacterium | reverse complement strand
CGACCTGAGCGAGTACCGCTCGGGGGAAGCGGGCCGAGGTCCCCGGATGCCTCGTGAAAAGCCGGGACCAATACAAGCGCCGATAACGAATACGCGCTCGCTGCCTAGGTAGCTAGGTAGCCGTCCCCTCCGGGCCGCCTGTGACCGGAGGATGGGCGTCGTGAGCAGGCTCACGGAGGTGGCTCCGCCCGGGGGCTGCCGCCGGACACCGCACCCGGGCTGGCCGAGAGGTCCTCCGCCGGCGGGAGCCTCGAGGCGAGATCTGACCGCCGGCTGCGCCCGGAGAAGACCCGATCGGTCGCCCAGGGACGGGGGTTCGAATCCCCCCACCTCCAAGAGCGCTCACTCGTCGAGCAGCGTGAGCGTTGTTGGAGGTGTCGCCAGATCCTCGTACCGACGCAGGATCTCCTGTGCCCACCGAACGACGTCCTCGACGCGGATGCCGCTCGGTTGTGGGCGCACCCAGAGTTCGAGATTCTCGATCCGATTGTCTTCTTTGACTCCGTTCGGTGGTGAACCTGCTCGTCCGGGAGCGCCACAGTCGAAGCAGGTCTTCGACTTCGCTTGCTTATCGTTGCCACAGGCGCAGAGGTCCTTCGATCGGCATGCCGGGCAACGTCGGTGCCTGCTTGATGGTCGGAATAGCCGGCTACAGGAGACACACCGCCGCATAGCGAGACCGTATCGAGTGTTCATCCGACGGTCTGTGGAGTAGCTCACATCGGGGTCACGATGCTCGACCACGGACCGGACTGAGCCCAGGTTCGGATCCGCCACTCCCCTGATACCGCGTACGGTCATGCGCATGCGCCGTCAAACGCCATCCTTGTTCGGGGGAGCTGGTGGGGTCGATGGTCTCTGACCACGACATCGCCCGCTGGCGACTCCGCAGTCAACACCTGGTGCGACCGCATGCTCCCTCGGTCCTCGACGCCGTGGGGAACCTGCTCGCGGTCCAGGCCGAGAATCCGAACCAGTCGGCATGGGCCGTGGCATGCCGAACGCCCGACCCCTCGCAGCGAGACCTCAGGGCCGCGCTCGAGGACGGGCGCCTGATCCGGACCCACGTGCTGCGGCCGACGTGGCACTACGTCCTCGCCGAGGACGTCGCATGGTTGCTCGAGCTGACCGCTCCCCGCGTGAGTCAGACCACCGAAAAGCAGCTGCAGGCCGTCCATGACCTCGACGGCCGTCGGCTCGACCGCGCCACCTCGGCGGTGGTCGAGATCGTCGGTGACCATCCCGCTGTCACCCGCGGCCAGATCGCCGACGGACTGCGCGACCGTGGGTTCGACACCGACGGCGGGCTGACGATGATCCTGCTCGCGCACCTCGAGCTGCAACGGATCGTCTGCAGCGGCCGTCCGCTGGAGGACGAACATACGTACGCGCTGTTCGCCGATCGGGTACCGAACCCGCGTCGGCTGGAGCGAAGCGAGGCGCTCGGCGAGCTGGTGCTTCGCTACTTCTCCGGCCACGGACCCGCGACCGAGCGCGACCTGGCCTACTGGGCGACGCTTACCCTCACCGACGTCCGCCGCGGTCTGAACCTCGTCGGCGGACGGCTCGCCTCCTTCGACCACGAGGGAAGGACCTTCTGGCACGCCCCCGCGGATCCGCCACGGCGGCGGGGGGAGCCGGTGGGTCACCTCCTGCAGATCCTCGACGAGATGTACCGGGGATACCAGGAGACTCGCTGGGTGCTCGATGCCGAGGCCATCGTGCCACGTGTCCGAGAGTCCACCGTTGGGATGGCCCTCGTCGACGCCCGGTTGCTCGCGGCCATGCGCCGCACGGTCAGCTCCGACCGCGTCGTCTTCGAGCTCACGCCGTACCGAGGCCTGCGGCCGAGGGAGATCACCGCCCTGCGACAAGCCGCGGGACGGTACGGCGAGTACCTCGGCTTGGAACCTTCGCTGGAACCGCCCTGACGCGTGCACGCGATCCTGATCGAACGCGCGCCACGACGGGGCGTCACCGGTGAGCCCGGGGCGCCCCGTCGTTCGGCTGTCGACACTCGGGGGGCCCCGGTATCGATCAGACCGTGGCTTCGCGGGGTTGCCGCGCGAGACTGGCGGCCAGCAGCAGGAACGCGCCCGACGCCAGGTGGAGCAGGTGATCGCTGACGTTCAGCGCCAGGATGTTCGCGTCGGTCGACTCCACGAAGAACCCGACGACGCCCACCGCGATGTAGACCACGCCGATCAGCCCGGCGACCGTGGTCACGGCCCTGGCGCCGCCGGCGAACGCCAGCAGCAGGGCCACGCCGATGCCGAGGTGCACCAGGTTGTGCAGGGGGTTGATCTCGAAGATCCCGAGCAGGTTGTTTCCCTCGGTATCGGCGAAGCCGATGCCGCTGGTGGCGACGAAGCCGAGCAGCCCGATGGCCACGTAGGTCGCCCCGAAGATCCCGGCGATCTTCTCTCCCGTCGTCCTCATGTCCCACCTCCTGTAGGAGCTCGGCCGCACCGCTCGGACGCGGTGCGGACACTGGGACTTCGCAGCGTGAAGGCCCGCGGATGACGGGCCAGCCACCGCATCACGGATCCGAGCTCGTCCCAGGCGGATCTCTCACCGGGGCGTTCGGGATGTGGCGTGTCGTGATGCTCGGCTACGAGCCGTCTCGTGACGGCAGGATCTCGGCCACCGATGTCTCGGCCAGGACCGTGACGACGTCGCCGTCACGAACATCTCGTCCGCTCGAGACCACGATGGGCACCTCGCGCCCATAGAGCTCGCGCGCGACGATCGCACCGAGCGCCAGGATGGGGTCGGGCTCTGCGAGGACGATCGCCGCCGGCGCCGTGCCCGCCCGGACGGCCTCGGCGAGCACGCTCGAGGATGAGCTCGAGCCGCGGCCCGACGCCATCAAGAGGACCCGGCCGGCGACGTTCGCTCCGCGCTGCGGATGCCGGACGTCGATCACCTCGCCGGTCGCCGGGTCGACGCCTCCCCAGAACGAGAGGGGCTCGTCGAGCACGAGGACCTCTCCCCGCCCCGTCCCGGGGACGAGCGTCCGGGCCTCAGCCATCGGCCCAGAGGTCGTCGTCGCGAACGACCCTGCCCTCCGCCGCGGAGCGCACGCACTCGTCGAGCCCGCCGATCACCACGTCCACGCCGATGTTGGCCGGGGCGTACCACGCCCACTTGGCCGAATCGGTCATCACCGGTCCGTCGATGGCCCCCATGATCGGCGTGAGGTACGTGCAGGTGTCCGTCACGATCTCGACGCCGGCGCTCCCGAGGGCCGAGATCCATCCGCGGCGCTCGCCCTCGGCGAGGACGTCGCGCGAGGTGTTGACGTAGAACGGGACCACGGGCCGACGGTTTGCCACCAGCTGCGCCAGCCGCTCGAGGACGGCGAGGGAGGCGTGCGGCGTGCCGACGCTCACGGCTCCGAGCGCGCCGTCGACCGCCGTCGCGAGTTCGTCCCTCGCGGCCCGGAGGCGCTCGGTCGATGCGTCGATCACGGGCGCGTGCCCGACGCCCGTCGCCGCCTCGAGCGTCGGGGCTTCCGGCGTGACCCCGACCGCATGGAACATCGCCACCGACCCGGACGACGCGCCCGCGGCGCCGATCGCCTTCAGTCGGTCCTCCGAGGTGTCGGCCGGCATGCCGTCGATCGCCGCGACGGACGCGCCGGCCTCCGTTCCGAGCAGGTGGCCGAGGACCGGGTACAGGGCGTCGGAAGCGAGGAGCCGCGGCGACACGCCGTCGAGCCGCAGCACGAGTCGCGCCCGGCGCTCGTCGTCGCGATGCAGTCCGGCCAGCGGCACCCTGCCCGCGATCGCGGCGCACACGTCGATGAAGTCGCCGTACCGGTTCGTCCGCGCACCGAGCACCGAGTTGCAGAACACGATCGCGTTCGACTCGGCCCAGGCGACCTGGTCGCCGAACGCCGGCCGTTCGGGGAGCTGGTAGGGCGCGCACGTCCAGGTGGGCCGGCAGCCCATCGCCACGTACAGATCCATCTGGCGTCTGGCGTTCGCGGCGGTGGACGCGTCGGCATGGAACCGCTCCGGGTGCAGCAGATCGAGGTAGCCGACGTTCAGCGTCGTCGGGACCGAGACGCGCGCGCCATCGGCGACCAGGCGTTCGGCGAATCCGAGCCCGGCGAGGCCGTGGTAGAGGCATCCGTCCACGTGGGCCGAGACGATGTCGACGAGCCGTTGGGCGCCCATGAGGTTCGCCGTCTCGACGACGATCCGCATCGCGAGCGCCGCGGCCTCGCCGTGGGTCCCGGACAGCCGCGAGCGGTCGAGATCGGTGAGCTCGACCGGCACGTCCGGTCCTCAGGAGCCTGCGGCGGCTCGCTCGAAGATCGGGAGCGCGCGCTCGACCATGTCGTCGTTGCCGGTGATCGAGATCCGGAACCGTCCGGGCATCTCGACCACGGCTCCCGGCAGGATGAACACCTTCTCGCGCGCCAGGCGCTCGACGAACGCGACGTCGTCGGGGTCCGGGCTCGTGGGCAGGAGGTAGAACGTCCCCTCGGGCGTGTGCAGGTCGTAGCCGAACGAGCGGAGCGACTCGACCATGCGGTCACGGCGACGCTGGAGCGCCTTGATGTCGACGCTCATCTGCTCGAGATCGCCCAGGGCCCGCTGCAGCACGTTGTTGGCCGCCGCGTGACCGCCGTACGTGAGCTGCGCGAGCATCAGCGCCTCGCGCATCGGCTCACGGTCGGGCATCTCCGGCGGCAGGGCGACGTAGCCGACGCGTTGGCCGGGCGTGAGGAGCTGTTTCGCGTACGTGTAGACGAGGAACGAGTACGGATAGAACTCCGTCGGGCTCGGGTACGGGCGGTCGTCGAACACGATCCTCGAGTACGCCTCGTCGGAGATCTGGTAGATCGGGCGGCCCAGCCGTTGGGAGGCGCTCGTGAGGACGTCCGCGAGCGCCCGCAGCGTCTCGGGCGGGTAGATCTTGCCGGCGGGGTTGTTCGGCGAGTTCACGATGATCGCCGACGTGCGCTCGGTGATCGCGGCCTCGATCGCCGGGATGTCCAGGTCCCACGTCTCGTAGTCGACGGCGATCCGGATCGGTGACGCCTCGGCGCCGATGATGAGGGCCTCGTAGAAGAACCACGGGGGTGTGAGGAAGATCACCTCGTCGCCGGGATCGGTCACGGTGCGGATGCAGAGGTTCAGGCCGGCGAACGCTCCGTCGGTGACGATCACGTCCTCGGCCTCGAACGGCGCGCCCCGCCGCTCGCGCAGGCCGGCCGCCGCCGCCTCCTGCGCGTACGGCTCGTTGAACTTGTAGGCGTACCAGTCCTTGTCCTGCGGAACCGTCCAGCGTTGGAGCGACTCGACGTACTCTGGGAGCGCCATCTCCTGCGGGTTGCCCGCGACGAAGTCGCAGATCTCGGGGTCCGCCGGGTCACGGTTCGCGTACCCGCTCTCGGTGAAGAAGCGCCAGAGCGGCTCGTCCGCCTCCTGCATCCGCAGCATGCTGCTCGAGAAGCGGTGCGTCATGGTCCCTCCTTGCACGGTGGTGTGGCGGGCCCGCCGCCCGCGCGAACCCTACCACCGGACGTGTGGGCGGCTACCAGGTAACGGGCGGGATGCCGTCCGGGTCGGCGTCCGCGTAGCGCGTGTCGCCGAACGCGCCGAGGTCGCGCTCGGCGAGCTCGGCGATGAACGACGCGGGCAACACCGCCGCGAACGCGCGATCGCCGAGCCGGTCGCGGTTCACGGCGCTCGGCCGGACGTACGGGCCGATGTTGTCCCCGTAGCGGTAGTCGGCCAGGAACGCGGCCAGGTCCTCGGCGCTCGCACCGAGGTCGGCGAGGGCCTTGGGGTCGAGGTACACCTCGGAGGGCGCGACGCTCTGCACGAGCCCGAACACGCTCGGCCCGAACTCGGCCTCCAGGTCCTCCTCGAGCTGGATCGGGTCGATCCGCACCCCGCCGTTCGCGTCGATCTCGGGGCACTGGCCATGGTCGGCGGTCACGATCAGCACGCAGGAATCGCCGTATCGCCGCCGCATGCTCTCGGCCAACCGTCCGAGCTCGTCGTCGACGGCCGACAGGACCTCTGCCTGGCGGGGATCGTCCATGTTGTAGACGTGCCCCGCGTAATCGGGGGCCTTGAAGTTGACGTAGAGCAGGTCCGGGATCTCGTCCTCGCCGATCGGCTCGGAGTCGAGCGTCGCCTCGATCAGCTCGCCCTGGTAGCGGACGACGGGCGGGAAGCAGCACATCGCCTTCTTGCCGGTCGGGTCGTACGGCGACGGCGCCGGCGGCTCGTAGCCGGCCGAGAGCGCCTCGAGGCGTTCGAGACCGGGCGCGTTCACGGGCAGGCGGTAGCGCTCGGGGTGATGGGGCCGCCAGCCCCCCCCGCCGTCCTCGTCCCAGTAGACGCCGACGGGCGGGTCGCCGGGCGGGTGGCCGCCCCGGCCGAGCATCCCGACGTGCCAGACCTGGTAGCCGATCTGCCCGACCCAGGCCCGGTCCTCGGTCCACTCCGACCACGTGTCGGCGAGCGTGGGCTCGAGCAGGAACGACGGGTCCACCCGGCCCGGCTCGCCCCAGGCCTTCACCGGGCCGCTGCCCCGGCGGACGTTGTGCCCCGTGATCCCGTGGGTCCGCGGGAACGCGCCGGTGCCGATCGTGGCGTGGGTGGATGCGGTCACCGCCGGGAACGAGCCGGCGATCGCGTTGCGGTACGTCGCGCCCTCGCGCATCAGCCGC
Organism: Actinomycetota bacterium; assembly: GCA_035250725.1. GTDB lineage: Bacteria > Actinomycetota > UBA4738 > UBA4738 > HRBIN12 > DASSJM01. The sequence continues at coordinate 9,612 of DATFEU010000251.1, read as the reverse complement.
CTCAGGTTCGGCCAGGCGTCCGGCCAGGCGCCCAGGACGTTCCATCCGCCGCCGTCGATCACGACGGTGACGAACACGCGCGGCTGCACGGGCGGCGTGACCGACGGGATGCCCGGCAACGGGACGCCGTCGGCGGCCTCGAACTCGTCGAACCCCATGAGCCTGGCCGTGGTGGGGGCGATGTCGGCGAGCGTCACGCGGTCCTCGAGGTCCTGAGGCTCGACGTAGCCCGGCGACCAGACGACGATCGGGACGCGCTCGCCGTACATCCACGGCACGGCGTGGCTCGTCCGGGGATCGTTCGGCCGAAGCGACAGCGACTCCTGCGGGTAGTTCGAGCTCGAGTACGGCGTGACGAGGAGCTGGAGGTCGCCGAGCCGCTCGGGGTGGTAGGCGCGGGTCACGAGCTCGAGGTACTCGGAGCCGAGGTCGTTCGCCATCGCCTCGAGCGCCGGCCGCGGGTCGGGCCGAGCGAGGCGACGGATCGTCGCGCCGGCCGCGCCCCCGAGGGCAACCAGCGCGAGCCCGATCCCGCCCATCGTCGCGAGGAACCGGCGCCGCGATTCGTCCTCGGGCGTTCGCGAACGGATCACCGCGAGGACCGTCGCGAGGACGAGCAGCCCGGCGAGCACCCCGACGATCGCGCTGCCGGTGGCCGCGATCAGGAGCGCGACGGCCCCGGCGATCGTGAGCAGCGCGAGGAAGCCCTTGGAACGCATCGGTCAGCAGATTGTGGCAGACGGGTGCGTTCCGGACGGGCTCGGAGGGTCGAGGTTCTGTGTCGTCGCGGAGGCGGCTTCGTCTCCCGGCCGGCCCGGCGCGCGCGGGTCCGGCGTCAGGGTTCTGTCGCTCTCGGACCTGGGCGTTCCGTGTCAGAACCCTGACGGATGGCCGTGTCGCGGCATGGATCCCTTGAGCCCGCGCTCGCCAGGTGGCGTGCGCCTTCAAACCCGCTTGCGTTCGAGATCCAGGAACGGGAGCTCGACGACGGTCGCCCCGACCTTGCCCCGCGCGCCCTCGACGGTCCACTCGACCGACACCCGGGTCCCGGACTCGGCGAGCGTGGGCGGCAGCGAGCCGAAGCCGACCATCCGCTTGATCGTCGGGCCCCACCCGACGCTCGTGGCGCGGCCGACCCACCTGCCCTCCTTGTAGACGGGCACCGGGTCCCGCTGCACGGCCGCCGAGACCGCCGGCGCGAGATCGTGCCGCGCGAACATCGCCTCGATCGCCGGCCAGTCCAGATGGAGGCCGGCGAGGCGCCGGGCGGGGCCGCCGCTGCGCTGCTCGAGCTCGAGCGCGTGCTTGCCCACGAACGCCGGCTTGCCGAAGTCCACCAACCGTCCGAGCCCGATCTCGAACGGCGAGTACTGCTGCTCGGCGGCGGTTGCGTGGCGCGCGCTCGTGTACTCGGCCTCGATCAGGATCAGCCCTGCCTCGACGCGCGCGACGTCGAGCGCCCGGATGCCGGCGGGACGGATCCCGTGCGGCTGCCCGGCCTCCCACAGCGCGTCCCAGACCTCGGTCGCGGCATCCGCCGGCACCCAGATCTCGTAGCCGAGGTCGCCCGTGTAGCCGGTCCGGGTGACGTTCAGGTCGACGCCCGCGATCTCGGTCCGCCGATGCCCGAAGTACCGGAGATCGGTCCAGTCGCTCCGGGTGACGGACTCGAGGATCGCTCGGGACCGCGGCCCCTGGAGCGCCACCGCGGCGACCCGCTCGGAGACGTCGTCGATCGCGACGTCGAGCTCGGCGGCGTTGAGGACGAACCAGCGGTACGACGGATCTGCGGCGGTCCAGAAGAACGCGTCGCCCTCCCGGCGGGTGACCGTGCCGTCGTCGATCACCTTGCCGTCCTCGTTGCACCACGGCGTGTAGATCACCCGGTCGACGCCGAGCGTGCCCACGTCCCGGGTGATCACGCGGTCGAGGAGCCGCGCCGCGTCGGGTCCCGAGATCTCGTACTTGTAGAGCGGCGAGACGTCGATCAGCGCCGCCTGCTCCCGGATCGCGTTGTACTCGATGTCGTGGGCGTCGGCATAGACGGCCGCCGCGAAGTAGCCGGACCACTCGCCCCAGGCCATCTTCGCGTTCAGCTCGGCGGTGCGCGCGTGGAACGCCGTCCCGATGCTCACGTGACTCCTCCGCGATCGACGGCCGTAGCGTAGCGAGCGGGCCGCGACCGGCACACCGGGTCCCGATGACCTGAAGTCAAGCCCTCGTTGGTGTGCCCCCGACCCCACCCCTACGATGACGCCCGTGGCGGAGCGATACGACGCGGTCATCGTGGGGGGCGGGCATAACGGGCTGACCGCCGCCGCCTACCTGGCCAGGGCGGGGCGGAAGGTCCTGGTGCTGGAGAAGCGCCACGTCCTGGGCGGCGCGGCCGTGACCGAGGAGGTCTTCCCCGGGTTCCGGTTCAGCGAGTTCTCCTACGTCGTCTCGCTCCTTCGGCCCGAGATCATCCGCGAGCTCGACCTGCCGAAGCACGGCCTCGAGATCCTGCCGCTCGACGGGACGATCACGCCGCTCGAGGACGACGCCCTCTGGCGCGTGAACGACCACGGCCGCACGATCCGCGAGCTCCGGCGCTGGTCGAGGAGCGACGCCGAGGCGTACGAGGAATACGCGCTCCTCATGGCCGACATGGCGCGGTTCATCAAGCCGATCCTCTCGGTCGTGCCGCCCGATCCCGGCGGGTTCAACCCGTTCGACTGGATGCCGCTCGTCGGGCTCGCGAAGACCTTCCGCGACCTGCCCGAGCGCCTGCAGTCGACGTTCGTGCAGCTGATGACGATGAGCGCGACCGAGTTCCTCGGCCAGTGGTTCGAGACCGATCCGCTGATCGCCACGATGTCCGCCTCGGGCATCATCGGGACGTTCCAAGGCGTGCGCTCGCCCGGCACGGCGTACGTGCTGCTCCATCACTACATGGGCGAGATCGACGGCGCGTTCCGCGCGTGGGGGATCCCGCGCGGCGGGACCGGCGGCATCTCGGAAGCGATCGGCTCGGCCGCCCGGGCGCTCGGCGCCGAGATCCGGACCGAGGCGCCCGTCGCGAGGATCGACGTCACGAACGGGCGCGCGACCGGTGTCGTGCTCGAATCGGGGGAGGAGATCCGCGCCGGGACCGTCCTGTCGAGCGTCGACTCGCACGTCACGTTCCTGGCGCTCGTCGAGCCGAGCCACCTGGACCCGACGTTCCTCGAGGAGGTCCGCCGATACAAGTACCGCGGCTCGAGCGGCAAGGTGAATCTCGCGCTCGACGGGCTGCCCGAGCTCGCGAGCAAGCCCGGGGTGGGGGAGTGGCTCCGCGGCGCGATCAGCTTCTCGCCCAGCGTCGCGTACATGGAGCGGGCGTACGACGACGCGAAGTACGGCCGGTTCTCGGCCCGCCCGTACATCGACTGCATCATGCCGACGCTCGTCGACCCCTCGATGGCGCCGCCCGGCAAGCACGTGATGTCGTGTTTCGTCCAGTACGCCCCGTACCACCTGTCGGAGGGGCGGACGTGGACCGACGCCGAGCGGGACGCGTTCGGCGAGACGGTGATCGACACGCTCGAGGAGCGCTTCCCGAAGATCCGCGACCTGATCCTGCATGCCCAGGTGCTCACGCCGCTGGACATCGAACGGATCACCGGGCTCACCGAGGGGAACATCTTCCAGGGCGAGCTGTCGCTCGAGCAGCTGTTCTTCAACCGGCCGGTCCCCGGCTGGGCGCGCTACCGCACGCCGATCAAGGACCTGTGGATGTGCGGGTCCGCCACGCATCCCGGGGGCGGCATCATGGGCGCGCCGGGGCGGATCGCGGCGCTCGAGCTGCTCAAGGGGCGCGGCAGGCGGAGCGTCGCGTGACGAAGCGCTACGACGCGGTCGTGATCGGGGCGGGCCACAACGGCCTCGTGACGGCGGCGTACCTCGCGAAGGCGGGCCGGAAGGTGCTCGTGCTCGAACGCCGCGAACGCGTCGGCGGGATCCTCGACACCGTCGAGATCGCCCCTGGCGTCCGCGCGCCGGGGATCGTGCACACCGTCGGGCGCCTCCGGCGCGAGGTGATCTCCGACCTCGAGCTGGTGAAGCACGGCCTCGTCACCGTCGAACCCGAGGTGCGCGTCCTCGCCCCGCAGCCCGACGGCCCATCGCTCGTCCTGTGGGGCGATGCAGCGAGCACGTCGGGGGGGCTGCGCAATCACTCCGAGCACGACGCGGATGCGTACGTCGAGTTCGACAACCGTGTGCGCGCGATCGCGTCGTTCCTGTCCTACCTCCACGCCGTTACTCCGCCGGACGTGAAGGAGCCCTCGCTCGCGGACGCGCTGAACGGGCTGAAGCTCGGCAACGCGTTCCGGCGTCTCGGCAAGAAGCCCGGCCGGGAGGCGACGCGGGCGCTGCCGATGGCGATCGCCGACTACGTGGCCGAGACGTTCGAGACCGACGCCGTCCGGGGCGCGATCGCCTCGCGTGCGGTCCTGTACACGGCGATGGGGCCGTGGTCGGCGGGCACGACCGCGGTCCTGCTCGCGGATTCGGCCGGGAACGACGGCGGTGCGGCAGGACAGTCGACGATCGTCCGCGGCGGTCCGGCATCGCTCGCCGGTGCGCTCGAGGCCGCAGCGCGTTCGTTCGGCGCCGAGATCCGGACCGGCGCCGAGGTCGCCCGGGTGTTGACGAAGGATCACCGTGCGACCGGCGTCGCACTCTCGAGCGGCGAAGAGGTGCACGCGCGAGCGGTCGTGAGCTCGGCCGACCCCAAGCGCACGCTCACCACATTGGTCGACCCGGTGGAGATCGGCCCGCACCTGCGCTGGCGCGCGACGAACATCCGGACGCCCGGCACCGTCTCGAAGGTCGACCTCGCGCTCGACGCGTTGCCGAGCTTCGCCGGGGCCGGCCCGGGGCTCCTGGCCGGTCGGATCGTGATCGCCCCGTCGATCGACGCATTGGAGCGCGCGTTCGACGCGAGCAAGTACGGCCGGATCAGCGACGAACCGTTCCTCGAGGCGACGATCCCGACGTTGGCTGACCCGACGCTCGCCCCCGAGGGCACGCACGTGCTGAGCGTCGTGGCGCAATGGACGCCGTACGAGCTCGCCGACGGGGACTGGGGTGCCGAGCGCGACCGCCTCGCCGACCTCGTGGTGAAGACGCTCGAGCGGTATGCGCCCGGCCTGTCGGATCTCGTCACGGCCCGCCGGGTGACGACGCCCGTGGACCTCGAGACCGAGTACGGGCTGACCGGCGGGCATGTCTACCACGCAGAGCCCGGGCTCGATCAGTTCTTCGTGTGGCGGCCGATGCTCGGGCACGCGCGATACCGGTTCGGCGTACCGGGGCTGTACCTCTGTGGCTCGGGAGCGCATCCGGGAGGCGGCGTGACGGGCGCTCCGGGCGCGAACGCCGCGCGCGAGATCCTCACCGATCTCAAGAAGCGCCGCTGAACCCACGAGGCCGGATGTGCTACCCTGTGCTACATGGCGACCGGCCAGCGCGTGGGGATCAGGGAGCTCCGGCAGAACCTCAGCGTGTACATCGAGCGCGTGAAGGCCGGCGAGACGCTCGAGGTCACCGATCACGGGAGACCCGTCGCGACGCTCGGGCCCCTGCCGGAGCCGAGGACCACCCTCGAGCGACTCCGGGCCGAAGGGCGGCTGACGCCCGCGAAGGGCAGCCTGACCGGCCTGCCGCCGCCGATCAAGGTCGACGATCCTGATATCAGCCGCAAGATCCGCGAGGCGCTCGACGAGGTCCGGGCCGACACGATCTGATGCCCGAGCCGCTCTACCTGGACGCCTCGGCAGCCGTGAAGCTCGTCGTGGAGGAGTCCGAGTCGTGGGCGCTCGCCGAACGACTGGCCGACCGGGTGATCATCTCGAGCGAAGTCTGCCGCGTCGAGCTCGCCCGGGCGTTGCTCCGGCTGGGCCTCGGGGTCGGTGCGGTTCGGCTCGGGCGTAGGGTCGTCGACCGGCTGGAACTGCTCCGGCTCGATGCGAGGGTCCTCGACCGCGCGTGTGAGGTGGGCTCGCCTACGCTGCGAGGGCTCGATGCGATCCATCTGGCTTCGGCGCTCGAACTCGATCGCGACGTGGACGCGTTCGTGACCTACGATCGGCGGCTCGCCGAGGCCGCGGAAGCCGAGGGGCTCTCGGTGCTGTCACCGGTGTAGCTGCGGCTCGACGAACCGGTAGTCGGCCGAGTCGCCGACGCGTTCGTACCCGATCACCTCGTAGATCCGGTTCGACGTCGGGTTCTCGAGGTCCGTGTACAGGAAGCACCATCGATGTCCCCGCTCGAGCAGCCAGGCGCCCTGGTCGGCGACGAGCGTCGTCGCGTAGCCGTGACGGCGGCGCTCGGGTGGCGTGTACACGGGGCCGATCCGGATGCCGCTCGGCGTGCGGCCGCCGAACCCCGACATCGAGACGGGCTCCCCGTCGACCTCCCAGAGCCAGAAGCCGGCGTCGTCCGAGTGGAGCCGGACGTCGAGCGTTCGCTCGATCCGGTCGATCTCGCGGCCGGGATCGGGGAGCGACTCGGTGGCGAAGGCGGCGAGCCACCCGCGTAGGAGGTCCCGGTCGCCGTCGTCCGCCGGACGCGACGCGCCGGGGGCACGCGGGACCGTTCGCACTTCGCGCAGGGCGAACACGCCCTGGGAGAGCATGCGTTCGGCTCGCCGGCCGGTCGCGGCGGCGAGCGTGCGCGCCGCGGTCTCGATGTGCGGAACCATGCCCACGAGACCGGCGACGTCGGGATCGTCCTCGGCCACCGCGGCGAGCACCGCCGACAGCGCCGCCTCCGACAGGGGATCGGCGAGGAGCCCGCCGTACGGCATCGTGTGGAGCGCGGCCGCCACGGGCTCACCACCGTCGAGCGCCACCCAGAAGCGCGCCTCGTCGTACGCCTCGGGGTATTCCGCGACCGTGCCGGCGACCGCGAGCGGGAGCTGGTTGCGCGCCTCGTCGCGTTCGAGCAGTGGCCCGGCGAGCTTGAGGAACGCGGACGCCGTGGCCGGCCGGACGACCTCCATCGACCGAGCGTACTCCGGGCGGTCAGTCCGACCAGAGGCCGGCGAGGAGCGCGTCGACGCCGTCGGCCCGCCCGGGACCGGCGACGGCCGTCGGTTCGTCGTTCGCGCCAGCGTCCGAGTACGTGCTGGAGAGGGCGAATCTCGACCGAACCTCCTCGGGCAGGAACCGCGTGAGCTGCGCGTACCAGTGCCGATCCTCGAGCCCCCGGTTGGACCGGTGGTACCGCAGCGGGAAGTACACGTGGAGCTCGTCCCTCGCCCGCGTGAGCGCGACGTAGAACAGGCGCCGTTCCTCCTCGAGCTCGTCGGCGTCGCCGGTCGCCATGTCGGACGGGATCATGCCGTCCGCTGCGTGGATCACGTGCACGATGTCCCACTCGCCACCCTTGGCCGAGTGGATCGTCGAGAGCACCAGGTAGTCCTCGTCGAGGTGTGGCGGGCCGGCGAGGTCCGAGGTCGAGACCGGGGGCTCGAGCGTGAGCTCGGCGACGAACCGGTCCCTCGTCTCGAACCCGGTCGCGAGTTGCTCGAGCTGCTCGAGATCGCGCAGGCGTGGCTCGGGCTGGTCGTAGCGGCGTCGCAGGAGCGGCTCGAGGAAGCGGCGGACGCGTTCGACTTGGGTCGAAGGAGGACCGCCGAGCTCGCCGAACGTGGTGCGCAGCGCGTCGAGCTCGGCCCGGGCAGGCGCCGGGACCGCGATCGCCTGATCGAGGAAGCGTGCCATCGGGTCGCCGGGCGCCGAGACGCCGAACGCGGCCATCACGCGCCGTGCCCCCGCCGGCCCCACGTGGTCGAGCAGCTGCAGGACGCGGAACCACGACACCTCGTCCCTGGGGTTGTCGGCGATCCGTAGCACGGCGAGCGCGTCCTTCACGTGCGCGGACTCGAGGAACTTCAGGCCCCCGTACTTCACGAACGGGACGTTGCGGCGCGCGAGCTCGATCTCGAGCACGTCGCTGTGATGGCCGGCCCGGAACAGGACGGCCTGCTGCTTGAGCTGCGTGCCGCGCTCGCGATGCTCGAGGACCGAGCGACACACGGCGTCGGCCTGGTCGCGCTCGTCGAGGCACGTGAGCAGCGATGGCAGGTCCCCGCCCTCGCGCTCGGTCCACAGCGTCTTCTCGTGTCGCTGCGGCGAGAGCGCGATCACGGCGTTCGTCGCCTCGAGGATCGGGCGCGTCGAGCGGTAGTTCCGTTCGAGCCGCACGATCGTCGTCCCGGGGAAGCGGTCGGGGAACTCGAGGATGTTCTTCACCGTCGCCGACCGGAACCCGTAGATCGCTTGCGCGTCGTCGCCGACCACGACGAGGCCCTCGCCGTCGGGGCGGAGCGCCGCGAGGATGTCGGCCTGCAGCGGGTTCGTGTCCTGGTACTCGTCGACGAGGATGTGGTCGAAGCGCTCGAAGATCGCGCGGCCGGCGGCCGGGTGCCGGCCGAGCGCGTGCCAGAACAGCAGCAGGTCGTCGTAGTCGAGCGCGTGCTGCGCGCGCTTGCGCTCGGTGTAGCGCTCGAAGATCTCGCGGATCCCTTCGAGCTCCTCGGCGCACCATGGGTATCCGCCTGCGAGCACCTCGGCGAGCTTGGTCTGCGCGTTCACGGTGCGCGAGTACACGTCGGCGAGCGTCTCCTTGCGCGGGAACCGCCGCTCGCCCTCCCCGAGCCCGAGCTCGCCGCGGATCAGGTCCATGAGGTCCGCGGTGTCGGTGCGGTCGAGCACGGTGAAGTCGGGGGAGAGCCCGAGCGCACCCCCGTGGAGCCGCAGGAGGCGGTTCGCCGTCCCGTGGAACGTGCCGCCCCACACGCGCTTCAGGCCGCGCTCGCCCGTCAGGCGTTCGGCGCGCGAGAGCATCTCCCGGGCGGCGCGGCGCGTGAACGTGAGGAGCAGGATGCGCTCGGGGGGCACGCCGCGGTCGACCAGGTGCGCGACCCGGCAGGCGATCGTCCAGGTCTTGCCCGACCCCGCGCCGGCGACGACGAGGAGCGGCCCACCGGTGTGCTCGACCGCCGCGCGCTGGTCGGGGTTGAGGGACTCGAACATGCGTTCGGGCAGTCTAGGGTGGCGGATCGACACGGGCAAGCACCGCGCGGGCCCGCACCGCGTAGCCGCGAGCAGCGCGTACCCTGGCGGCCATGTGCCGGAGCATCAAACGACTGCGCGAGGGCGACGTCCCCGCGACCGACGAGGAGATCCACGAGGCCGCGCGCCAGTACGTTCGGAAGGTGAGCGGCTTCGGGACGCCGTCGAAGCGCCACCAGGAGGCGTTCGACGCCGCGGTCGACGAGGTGGCCGCCGCGTCCCGCCGACTGCTCGAGACCGTCACCGCCACGCTCGGCCGGTAGGCTGGCCCGCGATGGGCTACCCGCTCGACCCGAGCCCCGAGCAGATGCGCGAGATGGGGCAGGCGGCGCTCGACTACGTCGTGGGGTTCCTCGGTAGTCGGAAGGACGCGCCCGCCACCGGGTTCGAGCACGCGGTCGAGGCGGCCGAGGCGCACCGCGCGTCGCCGCCGGAGACCGGGGGCGAGTTCGCGCCGCTCATCGAGCTCGTCGACACGATCGCCGACAACTCGTCCGACAACGCGGGACCC
>DATFEU010000341.1:0-2244 GCA_035250725.1 Actinomycetota bacterium | reverse complement strand
ATGGCGTTCGCGACCTCGCTGATCCTCATCCAGGGACTCATCGCCCTCGTGGGGCTCGCGAGCGTCCTCGACGAGGGCAGGGTGAGCGATGCCATCGTCGGGATGCTCCGGGATGTCTTCCCCGGACCCGCTGGGAAGGTGCTGACCGACGCCGTCCAGCAGGCGCACGAGGCCGGTGCCCAGCACCGATCCCTCGCCCTCACGTTGGGGGTGATCGCCGCGCTCATCACCGGCACCACGCTGCTCGGGCAGATCGAGAAGTCGATGAACCGGATCTACGGGATCGAGCCCGACCGCCCCACCGTGCCCAAGTACGTCCGAGCGTTCGTCCTCACGATCAGCGCCGGTCTGCTCGCGGTCGTCGCCTTCGTGGCGACGACCCTCGGGCGAGGGGTGGCCGCGGTGTGGGAGGACCCGGCCGCGCGCGACATCTGGAACGTCGTCCGCTGGCCGTTGGCGTTCGGTCTGCTGGTCGGTGCGACCGCGTGCATCTTCCGCTGGAGCCCGCGCCGTCACCAGCCGTCGTGGACCTGGCTCGCGATGGGCGCCCTGCTGTCCGTGGTGCTCGTGCTGATCGTCACGGTGGCACTCGGCGCGATCTTCGAGCTGAGCTCGAGCCTCGGTCAGACCTACGGTCCCCTCGCCGGGTTCGTCGCCCTGTTGCTCTGGACCTACCTCACCGCGATCGCCCTGCTGTACGGCGTCGCCGTTGCGGCGCAACTGGAGGCGGTCCGCGCGGGCTCCCCGGCGCCTCGCAAGGTCGCCGAGGCGGACGGGGTCATGCCCGAACGACCGAGATCGGAGGCGCCGGCCCGAACGGCCCACGCCGGCGCGGGCTCGTGACCACCCTCGACGTGAGCCGCGACGACCGCGCGTCCGAGGACCGGGTCGACGAGATCCGCCGCACGCTCGAGGGCGTCATCGGGGTCCCCGCCACCGAGGGGAATCTGGTCGACGTGCTCGTCAACGGCGACCGGATCTTCCCCGCGATGCTCGACGCGATCGGTGAGGCGCAGCGCACGATCGATCTGCTGACGTTCGTGTACTGGCGCGGGGGGATCGGCACGCGGTTCGGCGAGGCGCTCTCCGACAAGGCCCGCTCGGGCGTTCGGGTCCGCGTGTTGCTCGATTCATGGGGTGCGTCCTCGATCGACCCGGGCCTGATCTCCCGGATGGAGGAGGCGGGCGTGCGCGTCCGATGGTTCCGACCGCTGCGCCGACTGCAGCCGACGAAGCTCAACCATCGGACCCACCGCAAGGTCATGATCGTCGACGAGGCGACCGGGTTCACGGGCGGTGTGGGCATCGCCGACCAGTGGGGTGGCGACGCCCGAAGCGAGGACGAATGGCGGGACACCCATTTCCGTGTGCGAGGGCCCGCCGTCGACGGGCTCCGCGCCGCGTTCCTCGACAACTGGCTCGAGACGGACCCCGACGTGTTCGACGGATCGATCGACCGGTTCCCCGATCAACCCCAACCCGGCGGAGCGGTGATCCAATGCGTCCGCGGAGCCTCGGAGGCCGGGTGGAGCGACATCTCGACCCTCCTCATCGCGTTGCTGCAGCTCGCCCGGGATCGGATCCGCATCACCACCGCGTACTTCGTCCCGGATGACGAGCTGATCGGGCGTCTGACCGAGGCGAGCGACCGCGGCGTCAAGGTGGAGATCCTGCTCCCGGGTCCGCACGGCGACAAGCGGTTCGTCCAGCTGGCGGGGCACGCGGTCTACGACCGGCTCCTCGAGCACGGCGTTCGGATCTGGCACTTCCAGCCATCGATGCTGCACGCGAAGGTCATGACGGTGGACGGGCTCGTGGCGAACGTTGGCTCCGCGAACTTCAACGCGCGCTCCACCGAGCTCGACGAGGAGATCAACCTGGTCGCGCTCGATCCCGACCTCGTCAGGCTGCTCGATGAGCAGTTCGACGAGGACCTCGAGCGGAGCGAGGAGATCGAGCCGGGCCGTTGGGAGGATCGCTCGGTCGGACGACGGATCCTCGAGGGCATCACCAAACCGCTCCGGCACAAGATGTGACTGCCGGTGGCCTTCGGACTTCCGATGACGCTAGGCTGAGAGGACGCAGACGGGAGGTGACGATGAGGAAGCTCCTGATCGGGCTGCTGATCCTGGGTGGTGCGATCGCCGCCATCGCCTACATCGCGAGGAGGCGGTCGGGCACGGGCGTCGACGAGTGGGACTCGTTCTCCGCCGATGACTCGTATACCCGGGCGTCGAAGGCCGT
>DATFEU010000340.1:0-7151 GCA_035250725.1 Actinomycetota bacterium | reverse complement strand
GACCTCCGCTCAGTCGATCGTGAAGTAGTTCGGCCCCTGGTAGCGGCCGGTGCGCTCCTTGTCGATCTGCATCAGCACGTCGTTCAGGAGCGTCGAGGCGCCGATGCGGAACAGGTCCGGCGTCATCCACTCGGGGCCGAGGGTCTCGTACACGAGGGTGAGGTACTGGATCGCCTGCTTCGACGTGCGGACGCCGCCGGCGACCTTCACGCCGACGCGGTGGCCGGTCTCGTGGCGGAAGTCGCGGGCGGCCTCCATCATGCAGAGCGCGGACGGCAGCGTCGCGTTCACGCCGATCTTGCCGGTCGAGGTCTTGATGAAGTCGGCCCCTGCGGCCATCGCGAGCACCGACGCCTGGCGGATCCGGTCGTACGAGCCGAGCTCTCCGGTCTCGAGGATCACCTTGAGGTGCGCCGTGCCCGCGGCGTCGCGCGCCGCGACGAGCTCCTCGAAGCACTGCGCGTACCGCCCGCCGAGGAACAGCGAGCGGTTGAGGACGATGTCGACCTCGTGCGCGCCCAGGTCCACGACCTCCCGGATCTCGGCGAGGCGGGCGCCGAGAGGACCGAGTCCCGCGGGGAACGAACCCGCGACGCTCGCCACCTTGACGCTCGTGCCCTTCAGCTGCGCGAGCGCGACCGGCACGAGGTGCGGATAGAGGCAGACGGCGGCGACCGACGGGATCGTCGCGTCGAGCGGGTTGGGGCGCACGGCCTTCGCACACATCGCGACGACCTTGCCGGTCGTGTCGGTGCCCTCGAGCGTGGTGAGGTCCATGCACCGGATCGCGAGGTCGAGCGCCCAGAGCTTCGAATCGCGCTTGATCGAGCGCTTGCCGAGCGCGGCCGCGCGCTCCTCGAGCCCAACCGCGTCGACGGGCGTCACGCGCGAGACGAGCCTCGCGGCCTCCTTCGGCGCGTACAGGGCAAGGCCCGGCCGGCCACGCTCGATCTCGGCTGCCTGGGACATCGCCCGCCATGGTACGGCCGGAGGCACCGAGCCGCTATCCTGGCCGGTCACCCCTCGAGGAGGTCACATGCGCAAGGCATTGCTCGTGCTCACCGCGGTCGCGGCCCTGCTCCCGGTGTGCGGAGGGGACGACGACGGCGGATCGGCGGCCGCGACCGGCGACACCGTCGCCGAGACGGGGGCGACCGGCGCGACGTCGGAGACCGGCGCCACGGGGGATGCCTCCGCCGACTGCGTCGACCTCACCGGCGAGGGCGACGTCTTCACGGTCACGATCGCGGACTTCACGTTCGACCCGTCGTGCTTCACGGCGAGCGCCTCCCAGGGCATCACGGTCGTGAACGAGGACGACGTCGGCCACACGTTCACGATGGTGGGCACCGACATCAACGTCCCGATCGCGGGCGGCGAGACGTTCAACGGCGAGCCGATCGCCGGCGCGGTCGAGCCCGGCACGTACGAGTTCGTGTGCACGATCCACCCGCAGATGACCGGCGAGGCGACGGTCGTCGAGTAGCGTCAGAACCCCAGGCGCTGGAGCGCCTTCGGGTCGCGCTGCCACTCCTTCAGCACCTTGACCCGGAGGTCGAGGAAGACCTTCGTGCCGAGCACGAGCTCCATCTCCTGTCGCGCTCGGGACCCGATCGTCTTCAGGGTCTCGCCGCCCTTGCCGATCACGATGCCCTTCTGCGAGTCCCGCTCGACGATGAGCGAGGCGTGCACCCTCGTGATCGTGTCCTCGACCTCCAACTCCTCCACGACGACCGCGATCGAGTGCGGCACCTCCTGCCTCGTGACCGCGAGCGCCTTCTCGCGCACGATCTCGGCCAGGCGAACCTCGAGCGGCTGGTCGGTGTCCTCGTCGGTCGGGAAGTACGCGGGGCCCTCGGGCAGCCGTTCGGCGATGAGGTCGAGTAGCACCCGAACGCCTCGGCCGGTCTTCGCCGAGACCGGCACGACATCGTCCCACTTCCCGAGCGCGGCCGCGGCCTCGAGCTGCGGCACTTGGTCGTGGTTCCTGATCAGGTCGAGCTTGTTCACCGCACAGAGCTTCTGGCCGGCGAGGCCGCGCAGCTGCCGCTCGAACACGTAGGCGTCACCCTTGCCGACGCCGGCCTTGGCGTCGACGACCTGGACGATCGCGTCCACGCCCTGTGTGGCGTCACCGACGAGGTCGTTCAGCCGGGAACCGAGCAGCGTTCTCGGCTTGTGGAAACCGGGCGTGTCGGTGAACACGACCTGGTAGTCGTCGGTCGTGAGCACGGCGCGCACGCCACGTCGAGTCGTCTGCGGCTTGTCCGAGACGATCGCGACCTTCCGGCCGACGAGCGCGTTCACGAGCGTGGACTTGCCGGTGTTCGGTCTTCCGACGACGGCGACGAACCCACTCCGGAACGTCACGTCCGGAGATCCGCCGGGCCGAACGCGTGGGGCAGGATCTCCGGCAGCGTCCACTCGGCGCGCGTGCCGGCGGCCGCCTCGATCACGACGAGCATCTTCGGCCCGAACTCGTTCAGGACCTGCCGGCACCCACCGCACGGAGGGGTGGGGTCCTCGGCTCGGGTGACGACGGCCACCGCGTCGATCGAGCGCTTGCCCGCGTTGACGGCCGCCGCGACCGCGTTACGCTCGGCACAGACCGACATCGGGTAGGACGCGTTCTCGATGTTCGCGCCTGGGAACACCTCGCCCTCGGCGAGCACGGCGGCGCCGACGTTGAAGTTCGAGTAGGGCGCGTACGAGCCGCGCTCCATCGCGCCGCGAGCGGCCTCGAGCAGCTCCTCGACCCGGTCCCTCGCCTCGCTCACTCCGCGCCCACCTCCTCCTGCGCCTCCTCGGGCTCCGGCTCGCGGGTGATCAGGATCTTCGAGATGCGCCGTCCGTTCACCCGCTCGGCCGTGAACCGCAGGTTCTGGAACCTCACGTCCTGCCCCTCGTCGGGGATCTCGCCGAGCAGCCCGAGCATGAGGCCGCCGATCGTGTCCCATTCCTCGTCGGGGAGCTGGACGTCCAGGATCTCGTTCAGCTCGTCGATCGAGAGCTTGCCGTCGACGCGGTAGACGTTCTCCGCCACCTGCTCGAGCTCCGGCTCCTCCGTGTCGTACTCGTCGGCGATCTCGCCCACGAGCTCCTCGAGCAGATCCTCGAGCGTGACCAGGCCCGACACGCTCCCGTACTCGTCGGTCACGAGCGCGATGTGGAACTTCTCCTGCTGCATCTCGCGCAGCAGGTCCGCGACCTTCTTCGACTCGGGGACGAAGTGCGCCTTCCGGACGACATCGGAGAGCGGCATGTCGTGCTTGCCCTGGTGCAGCGCCTTCAGCACGTCCTTGGCGTAGACGATGCCGACGATCTCGTCCAGGTCGTCCGTGAACACCGGGATCCTCGAGTAGCCGTGCTGCAGCACGAGCGCCTGGACGTCTCTGAGCGTCTTGTCACCCTCGATCGCCGTGACGTCCGGCCGCGGCACCATGACCTCGCGGACGATCGTGTCGCCGAACTCGAAGATCGAGTGGATCAGCTCCTTCTCCCCCGCCTCGATCGACCCCTCCTCGTGCCCGACCTCGGCCATCGAGCGCAGGTCCGCCTCAGAGACGAAGGGGCCCTGCTTCAGGCCCCTCCCCGGCAGCAGCCAGTTCGCCAGCCCGATCAGCCCGGCGGTGGGCAGGGCAAGGAGCCGGCCGAGCGCCCAGACGAGCGGGGCGATCGCGAGCGCCGCCCGGTCCGAATGCAGCACGCCGAAGGTCTTGCTCATCGCCTCGACGAGCACGAAGTACAGCAGGGTGAACACGACCGAGACGATCGTGACACCCAGGCCGCCGTAGGTGCGTTCGGCGATGATCGCCACGATGATCGCCGAGCCGTTCTGGCACAGCATCACCGTGAGGTAGATCGCGTTCAGGAACCGCGGCGGGTCGGACTCGATGCGCTCGAGCACCTGCGCGTTGCGGCGACCATCCTCGACCAGCGCGAACGCCCGGACGCGCGTCATGCGCGTGAGCGAGGCCTCGGCGATGGCGAGGATCGAGCCGAGGATCACGAGGAACGCGACGAGCACCCAGAGCCAGATCATCGCGCCTCGGCCTTCGCGTACCGATCCTGCCGGCTCCACATCGCGGCCCGTTCGGCCTCGTCGTCGTGGTCGTGGCCGAGTAGGTGCAGGATCCCGTGGACGAGGAGCAGCCGGAGCTCGGCCGCCGGGTCGTCCGGGTTGTTGCGCGCGGCGACCGAGGGGGCGATCACGACGTCGCCGAGCAGCGTCGGTTCATCCGGGGCGTCGTCGTCCTGGGGAAACGACAGCACGTCGGTGGGGCCCTCCTCGCCCAGGTACCGCAGGTGGAGGTCCGCCATCTCTTCCTCGGTCACGAACGAGACCGACAGCTCCGAGTTCCCCGCCCCCTCCCCGACGAGGGCCTCGCGCGCAAGCGCGACGAGCCCCTCGGCGTCGAGGGATACCGACTGGCGGTCGTCGACGAGGATCAGCGGAGGTTGGTCGTCGTCAGCCATCGGCGCGGGCGCGCTGCTCTCCGAAGACCCGGTAGGCCTCCACGATCTCCTGCACGATCTTGTGGCGCACGACGTCCCGAGCGCCGAGCTGCGCGACGTCGATGCCCTCGATGTCCCGCAGGATGTCCTGGACGACCACGAGGCCCGAGGTCTGGCCGTTGGGCAGGTCGATCTGCGTGACGTCGCCGTTCACGACGGCCTTCGAGCCGAACCCGAGGCGCGTGAGGAACATCTTCATCTGCTCTGGCGTCGTGTTCTGCGCCTCGTCCAGGATGATGAACGAGTCGTTGAGCGTTCGCCCCCGCATGTAGGCGAGCGGCGCGACCTCGACCGTCCCGCGCTCCATGAGCCGCGGCAGCGCGTCGGCGCCCATCATCTCGAACAGCGCGTCGTACAGCGGCTTCATGTACGGGTCGATCTTCTCGTAGAGCGTGCCGGGCAGGAACCCGAGCCGCTCGCCCGCCTCGACGGCGGGACGCGTGAGGATCAGCCGCGAGACCTGCTTGTCCTGGAGCGCCCGCACCGCGGTCGCGACGGCGAGATACGTCTTGCCCGTCCCCGCCGGACCGATCGCGAACGTGACCGTCGCGGTGCGCATCGCGTCGACGTAGTGCTTCTGCCCGAGGGTCTTGGGCGCGATGCCTCGGCCCCGGCCGGTGAGGAAGACGTCGCCGAGGACCTGCGTCGGCGTCGCCTCCTCGCCCTTGATCAGCTCGATCGACCGCCCGACCGACGACGCGTTGAGCTCATGGCCGCGTTCGAGCAGCTTCACGAGCTCCTCGAACAGCAGTGCCACGCGCCCGACCTCGGGCTCGGGTCCGGAGATCGTGATCTCGTTGCCGCGGACTACGATCTCGGAGTCGAAGGCGGCCTCGACGAGTTTGAGCAGCTCGTCGCGCTGACCGAGGAGGGCGACCATGCTCTGGTCCCCCGGCACCAGGATCTTCACCTGCGTGGTGGCTCTCGCCAAACGCTCAGCTCTGGGGTGGTGCCCCGCTCCTCCTCGTTCGGACGGGGCCGTCGTCCGACGGCCCGTTCTGGGGTCGGATTCTACCCCCGGGGTTCGCGCGCCACGCGCGCCACGCTCGCCCATCAGCCCGGTGGCCACGACATCGGGCGGCCACCCAGGAGGTGGAAGTGCAGATGGAGGACGCTCTGCCCGGCGTCCTTCCCGACGTTGGCCACCACGCGCCATCCTCCGTCGAGGCCCTCGGCCTTCGCGAGGTGCGACGCGGCCTGGAACAGGTCGGCGAGCATGCCGCCGTGCCGGTCCTCGAGATCGCGGAGATCGCCGATGTGCTCCTTCGGGATCAGGAGGAGGTGGGTCGGGGCCCCGGGGTTGATGTCGCGGATCGCGAGCAGCGTGTCGGACGAGTGCACGATCTCCGCCTGCACCTCGCCAGCGATGATGTTGCAGAACAGACAGCTCGAGCTCACGACGCCTCCTTCCTCCAGCCGCTCACGAGCGCGGCTTCCGCAGCGTCGCGTTCGAGGTCGATTTCTTCCCGACGGCCTCGCCCCGGACGCGCGCGAGCTCCTCCAGGAGTCTGCGTTCGTCCTTCGACAGGTCGCGCGGGGTCTCGACGGCGATCGTCAGGAACAGGTCGCCGCGGCCGCGCCGACCGAGGTTCGGGATCCCCTGACCGCGGAGTCGCAGGGTCGTGCCGGAGTCCGTGCCGGCCTCGATCTCGATCGTCTCGGTGCCGTCGAGCGTCTCGATCTCGAGCCGCGCCCCGAGCGCCGCCTGCACGAGGGGCACGTCGAGGATCGCGAACACGTCCTGCCCGTGGCGCTCGAACACCGGGTCGTCGTCGACGTGCACGCTCACGTAGAGATCCCCGGCAGGGCCGCCCGACCGGCCCGCATGGCCGCCATCGGAGATCCGAAGCTCCATCCCGTCGGATACGCCGGCCGGGACGTCCACGGTCACGGCGGCCTCCGTCCCGATGCGCCCTCGTCCTCGGCACCGCTCGCACGGCGACACGACTTCCTCGCCCGTGCCCTCGCACGTCCCGCACGGGTGCGCGGTCATGACCGTGCCGAAGATGCTTCTTCGCACGTCCTGGACCTGCCCCGTTCCGCCGCACGTCCGACAGCGCTCCGGCGAGGTCCCGGGCTCGGCCCCGTTCCCTTGGCAGCGGTCGCAGGTCTCCATGCGGGCGACCCGCACCTCGCGCCGGGCGCCGAAGGCGGCCTCGCGGAACCCGATGCTCAGCTCGGCGAACACGTCCTCGCCCCGCTGAACGCGTGAGCGCGGCCCGGTCCGCCGGCGACCGAACGTGCCCGTCCCGAAGAACGCCTCGAACAGGTCCGACATGTCCCCGAACGGGGGACCGAAGCGCCCGCCCCGGCCGTACGCGTCGTACTGCGCGCGCTTGTTCGAGTCCGAGAGGATCTCGTAGGCGGCGGCGACCTCCTTGAAGCGCTCCTCGGCGGCGGGGTCCGCGTTCACGTCGGGGTGGTGCTCGCGCGCGAGCCGCCGGTAGGCGGCGCGGATGTCCTCCTGGGACGCGTCGCGGGGAACGCCGAGGATCTCGTACAGGTCGCGAACGGCCGCCATCGCGCTAGGCCCCGAGCTCGGTGGCGAGCTCGGACAGGCGGCGGGCGACCGCGCGCACCGAGGCCATGACGTTCACGTAGTCCATCGCGGTCGGCCCGACGACGCCCACCGTCCC
>DATFEU010000338.1:0-9075 GCA_035250725.1 Actinomycetota bacterium | reverse complement strand
GGGTGACTGATCGGGACCCTGGCGCGTAGGCTCCGAATGACTCCGAACGAGCCTAAAGACGGGTAGCGGCATGGACGCGATCCGACCAACCTCCTCCTGGGTGCTCCGGCGTGCGAAGACCTACAGCATCGCCGCGCGGCGCGGCTTGAGCTCTGTGCCCGCGAGGATCCGAAGCGCTCGGATGCGCGTCCGCGACGCCTGGAGCACCGACTATTTCTGGCAGGACCGCGTGTCGGTTCGGCGTCGCGACCTGCTGCTGGGACTCGCTGCGGGCGGTGTCGCCGCGATGGCCGTCATCGGCTTCGTGGAGGTGACGAACCCACATCTCGAGCCGCTGCTCCCGCGGCTCGGATCGGTTTTCACCGTGAGCGTGGGCGAGAGCGGCGAGCCGTACATCGCCATCGATCCGACCGCCCTCGGACAGGAGGGAGGGGGTTCGAGGAACTCGTCGGGCGGGGGCAAGGGAGGGGGCGGCAGTAAGACCATCTCGCCCGTCCTGGTCTTCCCCTTCGTCGAAGGCCTGTTCTCGGCCGGCGGCTATGGTTCCATGGGGACGGGTCCTCAGCTCGATGCGGACCCAGAGCCGCAGCAAGGACCGGGCCCCGGCGGAGGTTCGGATCCCCCACCTGACAGCGAACCTCCGGAACCCGGACCTACACCCGATCCAGGTCCATCCCCTGTGCCTGGACTGCCGCCGAGCACCGATCCACCTCCCGACCCCACCGGTCCCGACCCCACCGGTCCCGACCCCACCGGGCCGGGCACTGGTCCGACCGGTCCCGGTCCCACAGGGCCGGATCCGACCGGGCCGGATCCGACCGGGCCGGATCCGACCGGGCCCGGGCCGACCGGTCCTGGTCCCACAGGGCCGTCCGGGCCCTAGCAGCGAATCCCCGGTCCCGCGAGAAGAGGCTCCGCCGAGCCCGCTTGGATGGGACGTGCTGGGGCGGAACCTCTGAGCAGTTACGAAACCCGTGCAGGTAGTCGTAGCCGGCACCCGCCCCCGTGGCGCCTTCGACTCGCTGCTCTTCCGAGCTTCCGCCAGCCTCCCCACCGGGCGGATGCGCCCGAGCTTCCTCACGTCGACATGCAGGAGCTCCCCGGGTGCTCACGCTCGTAGCGGACCGGGACAGCCGTAGGACGGTCCAGGTTCGAGAGGTGCGAGAGCCACGACAGGCCGCGCCGACGGAGCACCGCGTAGACCGTGGAACGCGGATGCCCGAGATCGGGACCGAGGCGGTGCGGTCCGACCTTCAGGCGACGCCGGGCTCGGCAGATCCGGTCGACCTCACGCTCCGACAGGGCGTGAGGACGTCGGTGGGGAGCCGAGCTCCGACCTTCGAGGCCTTCCAGACCTTCCTCACGGAAGCGTCTGAGCCACTTGTGAGCCGTCGAGCGCGACACTCCGAGCGACTCCGCGGCTGCTGAAACAGACCAGCCCTCCTGCAGGATCCGCGTGACGAGCAGGTACCGACGGCGTGAGCCTCGCCCTACGATGGGCCATGAGCCTCCTTCCGGCTAGGGACTCGGACAAGCCCCAAACCGTGCAGGGAGGCTCTCGCCTGTCAACAACCTTGGTGGGGAACTACAGCTAGCCGCGCCCCACGACGGTTCTGCGGGCCGGGGTCGCGAGGTCTGTGCGTCGGCTTCGCAGTCCGTCTCGGTCTCCGCGTCGCAGGCGTCGGTCCCGGCGTCGCCGTCCGCGGAGTCCACACCGTCGTCGCCGACGAGGACGTCGTCGCCTGCCGCGCCCGAGATCGCGTCGGCGCCGCTGCCGCCGGCGATCGCGTTCGGGCCGTCCTCCCCGACGAGGAGATCGGCATGCGCGGACCCGGTCGCATCCTCGATGTCGACGAGCGTGTCGGCCCCCCAGCCCGTCGCCGTCCCGGCCGCGAGGTCGACGACGACGGGTTCGAACGAGTCGAAGTACGCGGCCTGATCGACGCCACCTCGGCCGTCGATCAGGTCGTCGCCGAACCCGCCGACGAAGGCCTCGTCGTCGCCGTTGCCGAGCAGCGTGTCGCCGAGATCGGAGCCGATCACCGCCTCGATGCTCGACACGGCGTCGTTCCCCCAGCCGGTGGCGGTCCCGGCCGCGAGGTCGACCGCGACGGCGCTCGGCGAGTCGTCGAACTGGAGGATGTCGTCGCCCTCGCCGCCGTCGAGCGTATCGTCGCCCTCGCCGCCGTCCAGGACGTCGGCCCCCAGTCCGACGAGGCTCCCCGAGCCGCGAGCATCGATCAGGTCGTCGCCCTCCTCGCCGACGAGCAGGTTCGAGGCGTCGTCGCCGAGCAGCACGTCGTCGAAGCTGGAGCCGACCAATCCCTCGATGCCTCGGAGCACGTCGGTCCCGTGACCCGTGACCAGGTCGGTCTCGAGATCGCCCTGGACCGGGCCGGGCGACTCGAAGAACTGTGCGAGGTCCTGGCCGGGCCCGCCGTCAAGCAGGTCGTCGCCGGCGCCGCCGGTCAGGCCGTCGAAGGTCCCGGGCCCGCCGAACAGACGATCGTCGCCACGTCCTCCGAACAGCGCCTCGACCGGCCCGGTCCCGGTTCGGATCAGATCCCTGCCCGGTCCACCGTGAGCCGTGTCGGCCCCCAGGCCTCCCTCGATCAGGTCGTCACCGGATCCGCCCTCGAGGAAATCGGACTCGCCGCGGCCACAGATCCGGTCGTCACCACGACCGGCGTCGATGAAGTCCACGCCATCGCGGCCCACGATCACGTCGGGTCCGGGCGTGCCGACGAGCTCGTCGTCGCCGCTCGTCCCGACGATCGTCGCGAGCCTGCCGAGGCACCGCGGGGCGGTGGGGCCGTTCGCAGAGCCGGCCCCCGGCGCGAGCGCGAGCGCCAGGGCGAGCACGAGCGACGCGACCAACGACCGATGGACGGTCTTCACGACCGACGATGGTAGCGACGGTCCCGGGATACTGACCCGAGATGCCGCTGCAGAATCGGGTGACACCGCTCGGCCAGCTGATCGCCGATCCCGCTCGAGGTCTCGTCTACGGCAACCGAGGCTGCCTCCACGACGCGTCCCGCCGCATCCGTCGGCGCTTCAACGGCAGGCGCTGGATCGCGTGCCGGCTGCGGTTCCGGGGCTGGCATCGCTCGCCGCTGATGCAGCCCGGGCGGTTCACCGAACTGTTCTTCCTCGACGAGGCGACGGCGTTCGCGGCGGGGCACCGCCCGTGCGCGCTCTGCCGCCGCGAGGACTACGACCGGTTCGCCGGGCTCTGGCGCGAGCTCCATCCGGGCAGCAGCGGCGCCGACGCGATCGACGGGCGGTTGCACGGGGAACGCCTCGACCCCGACACGCGCACCCAGCGGCACCACGAGGCGAACCTCGACGAACTCCCGGACGGCGCGTTCGTCCTCCGAGGGGGCGAGCCATCCCTGGTCCTCGGCGCCGAGCTGCTCCGCTGGACGCCCGGCGGGTACGGAAGCCGAGCGCCCCGACCGATCGGCGAGCGGACCGAGGTCATCACGCCGCCGTCGCTGCTCGCCGTGCTCCGTTCTGAGTGGCGGCCGCTCGTGCCGCTCGTGCATCCATCGGCCGTCGGCGGATCTACCCAATGTCGATCGGGTCGAGCGGGTGGCGCGTCGGGCCGTTCTTGACCGCGCCGTCGCTCTCGTACCGGCTGCCGTGGCACGGGCAGTCCCACGTCTTGGCCCGGTGGTTCCACCCCACCGTGCAGCCAAGGTGTTTGCACTTCGGAGAGAGCATGGTGAGCGTGCCCCGATCGTCGCGATAGGCGGCGACCTTCTTCCCTTCGACCTCGACGATCGCTCCCTCCCCGGGCTCGAGATCCTCGGGCGACCGTCCGGCGGTGTTCACGATCAAGACGTCGACCGGCGCCTGGTGCGAGACCTTGTCCGGCACCGCCCCGGCGATGAACCGCAGGCCTCCGGACATCCCCTTGTTGCCGACGACCACGAGGTCGTGGGCCCCGGAGCCGGCCAACTCGGCGATCGTGTTCCCCGGGTCGCCCTTCAGCACGTGGATCATGAGGTCGCGGTCCCCCAGCCGCTCGGCCGTGTCGCGCAGCACGATCTCCCCGATGGCCTCGTCGCCGACGTGGACGAGTTCGACGCTCGCGCCGACCGCCTTGGCGAACTCGGCGCCGACGCGCGCCGCGCGGTCGGCCGTCGGCGACCCGTCCGTCGCGATGAGCACGCTCCCGTACTGCCCGGGCGGCCTCGCCCGGTCGGGCTTGGACGTCCGGACGATCAGCAGGTCGCACGGCATCGCGTGCGAGACGCGGTCGGGGACGCTGCCCGGCCGCAGCTTCCGGTGGCCGGCCATCCCGACGTCGCCGAGGACGAGCAGCCCCGCGTCCCGGCGATCGGTCACCTCGACGATCCCCGCAGCAGGCTCGGCCTCGATCACCTCCGTGTCGGCCGGGACGCCCGCGGCCTGTGCGCGGGCGCGTGCGCCCTGGACGGCCTCGGTCGCACGTTCCCGCCCGGCATCGTCCGCGTACGCCGACAGGAACAGGACGCGCCCGCCGCCCGTACCGGCGAGTTCCAGCGCGACGCCCTCGGCGATCCCCGCGGTCTTGGACCCGTCGGTCCCCACCGCGATCGTCTCGTACGGCATCCCGCCCTCTCGTCTCAGAACGGCTTGACGACCATGAGGTAGGCGATGAACGCGATCGACAGCAGCCCGACCGTCAACAGGACGCGCGGCCGGCTCGAACGCAGCAGAGCCTCCAACTGCTCCGGGCCGACGGCGGACCCGCCCGATTCCTCGATCGTCATGACCTCCCGGATCTTCTTGTAGTAGGGCGAGGCGACCGCCCACATGAACACGAGGTTGAACACGAACAGGCCGAGGGCCACCCAGATCCAGCCCTCGCCCCACCAGTGGCCGATGAACCCTGCCCAGATCCCTCCGCCCAGGAGCAGCAGGATCGAGGCGTAGAAGATCGCGAGCGAGGAACTCGAGACCTGGAGCATCACGCGGATCCTGTCGGGGTTCCGCTCGTGGCGGAGCCGGAGCGCCATCGCCGCTGCGACGCCGTGGGTGAACATGAAGCCGAGCACACCGACGATGTGGACCAGGACCAGCCACTCGTACACGCCGGCGCTTCCCCTCCCGGTTCCGAGGCCCTCGAAGCTAGAGCCTAGCGACCGTCACGCGCCGGCGCCGGTGCACGCGTCGTGGCCGCACCCGCAGGCGCCGTTGTGGTCGGCCTCGCCCACCATCTGACGACAGTGATCGCTGCAGGCCTCTTCGACCGCGTCCACGCGGCACAGGCACATGTCGTGCTGACAGTTCATCGCTGGTCCCTCCCTCGCGGTGGTGCTCAGGGCGGCGGGCCGCCCCCGTCACGGTCGCATCACCGACGACGCTCGTACCGAACGCCGTACCAGGTCTCCCCACCTTCCGTGCGCCTGAAACGTTCGACCAGCCGCATCCCCACCTTCTCGGCCACCCGGTGCGACCGGGTGTTGTCCCCGCTCGCGTGGGCACGCACGACGTCGGCCCCGAGTCGTTCGAACGCGAAGTCCACGAGCGCGCTCACGGCCTCGGTCGCGTACCCGTGTCCCTGGAACCCGGGCGAGATCGTGTAGCCGACCTTGATCACACCGGGTTCTCCTTCGGCCGGACTGAGCCCGACGTCGCCGACGAGGCGGCCGCCCTCCCGCTCGAGGACCGAGAACTGGACCCAGCCGGGCTCGCCCGGCGTGCGGGCGGCCATCTCCTCGATCTCGGCGCGGACGCCTCCCGGGTCCGTCCGCTCCCACCCCTGGTACCGGTTGACCTCCGGGTCGCTCCGATAGGCGGAGATCTCCTCGGCGTCGTCCGGCACCGACCGGCGGAGCCGCAGCCGCTCCGTGACGATCGGCTCGTAGGCGGGATCGATGGGCATCGACCGGACCCTAGCAACCGGCGGGCGGCGGGTTGGAACCTCCGTCGGCGGGTATCTCTCACGGAAGGCTGAAAGGAGCGAGCGATGCCACAACGAGCGTGGAGCGACAAGCGCGAACGTCAGTACGAGCACATCAAGAGGGGGCTGAAGCAGCAGGGCCGGAGCGAGGACACCGCCGAGGAGATCGCGGCGCGAACGGTGAACAAGGAACGCGCCCGTTCCGGCGAGGCGAGGACGGCGAGCAGGACCTCGACGAACGACATCTCCTCGGGCAGGCGAGGCGGTCTGCGCTCCCACCGCGGCCCGGGCGGCCGCACGAAGGCGCAGCTCTACGAAGAGGCCAAGCGCAAAGGAGTCCGCGGTCGCTCGAGGATGACGAAGGCGCAGCTTGCCCGCGCGGTCGGTCGGTGATCGAGCCGCACTTGAGCGAACCGGAGTCGCGGGGATAGTCTCGCACCATGCCGTCCGTGCAGGGCCTCTCGAAGGCGCAGGCCAACTACCGCCCCGCCGAGAACCCGAAGTTCAGCTGCCACGAGTGCAAGTTCATGTTCCCGAGGCTGTCGGTCGGCGGGTGCCGGTACGTCCGCGGCGTGATCCACGCGGGCGACGTGTGCGACGAGTTCAAGTCCCGCGAGGCCTCATCCGGCGCCGTGTCGGGCTGATCCTTCCTCCGGTGTCCCATCGCCGCGCAGCAGCGGGCTCGTGAGACAGGTCGGTCCGCCCTCGCCCTTCAGCGAGATCTCCGAGCCCTCGTAGGCGTGGATCTCGACGCCCGCGCGCTCCATGCGTCGGCGTGTCTCGGGGTTGCCATCGACGGCCAGCGCGACGCGCGGGGCGAGCGCGAGCACGTTGGGCCCCATCGTGTCGAACTCGTCGTCCGGCACCGCCACGACGGTGACGTCGTGCTCCTCCAACAGCTTCACCAGCCGGACCGGTAAGAGTGGCGGATACGCGACCACCAGGTCGCGAGCCAGCGGCGAGAGCAGCGACAGCAGGTGCAGGCACGCGTCGGGCCCGTGCCGGTTCGGCAGGTCGAAGGCCACGACCTCGACGCCGGGGAGCGCCGCACGCAACGCCTCGACGCCCGCGTCGTTCGTGCGGAAGCTCCGGCCGACGAGCAAGGTGCGCTCGTCGAGCCACATCGTGTCGCCGCCCTCCGCCGTCGCGGGCTCGGTCATCTCGAACGCGACCGGCACGCCGAGCCGCCGCATCTCGGCCGCCGCTGCCGCGGACTCGGGGCGGCGTCCCTCCTTGCCGGGACGGAGGACGATCGCGCCCGCGTCCGACACGATCGTCGGGTCGAACACGTAGATCGCGTCGGGATCGCCCTCGACCCCGACCTCCGCGAACTCGACCTCCGCACCCGACGAACGCAGGGCCTCGCAGAGCTCGTCGTGCTGCTTCGCGGCGAGCGCGGCGTCCGGCTCGCCGAGCCACCCGAACTCCCGCCATCTCGTGAGATCCGTGGGCCGCGGCGAACGGACGAGGACACGCCGGAGCGGCTCCACGAGCGTCTGCCCCCCGAAGGACGCGTTCACGATGCTCCGAACTGTATGCGGTCCTCGACGTAGGCCGTGCGGCCGTACCGGTCTGGCGCCACGTCGGCGGTCCCGGGGCTCCTGCCGAGCACCTCGGGGTTCGCGTTCCCGGACTCGTTCCCGCGCGTCCCGGTCCGGAACATCGGGATCCCCGGCATCGTCGCCGCTCGGACTCGTCCGCGTGAAGTCCAGCGACCCCTTCGACCTCAAGCAGAACCACCAGGTGCTCGCGTACGGCTACGACGTGGAAGGTCCTTCCTAGCTCCCGACCGGTCCCGCGTGTGAGGACGCGGTCCTCGGGGTAAGGCACGCGCGAGGTGACGCTATGAAGAGCGATGGAACCGAGGTGTTCGCCGGCGCGCTCGCGATGGTGCCGGCGGTGCTCGCGCAGAACGGCCGCGACGACGTCGACGTGGGGTCGATCCTCGGCTACGTCCTCGTCGGCCTGGTGGTCGGCCTGCTGGCGCGGCTGGTCGTCCCGGGCCGCGACCCGTTCGGACTGCTGGGGACGATCTTGCTCGGCGTCGTCGGCGCCGTGGTCGGCGGATGGCTCGCCGGGGAGGTGTTCGGGGAAACGGAAGGCGTCGACTGGATCGCCTCGATCGTCGTGGCGGCGGTGCTCGTGCTGCTGCTCCGCGCCGGCACCCGCCGGTCGCTGTGGGGGAGGTAGGTTCCGAGACGTCCCTGGGGGCGGCGGTGGAAGCATCGCCGCCCGTCGGAACCGCGGCCGAGTCTCCTTCGGGTACGTTGAGCGCATGAGCGACCTGGAGCCCGGCACCGCGGCCCCCGACTTCGAGTTGGCCGACCAGCGCGGGCAGACGGTTCGGTTGCGGGAGTTCCGCGGGCGGAAGGTGCTCGTCTACTTCTACCCGGAGGCCGACACGCCCGGGTGCACGATCCAGTCGTGCGATCTTCGCGACCACCGGCAGGACCTCGCGGAGGTCGGGACCGACGTCCTCGGCATCTCGCCCGACATGCCGACGGAGCAGCTCGCGTTCGACGAGAAGTTCGACCTCGGCTTCCCCCTGCTCTCCGATCCCGACCACGCCACCGCGGATGCCTGGGGAACGTGGGACGACGAGCGGGACGGCATCCGCCGGTCGTCGTTCCTCGTGGACGAGGAGGGTCGGATCGAGCGCGCCTGGTACGGCGTCAAGCCGAAGGACACCGTGCCGAACGCCGTCGCCGCGCTCGGGTGACCCCCTTCTCGCTCAGTGCTGGTGCCACCGCACCGGTGAACGGTCGCGTCGACAAACGTCGGCACCGGCGTTCAGCTCCTCCCGAACGGCGACCGCCCGATAGCGGCCGGTTCGGTCGGGGATGGGCTCGCGATAGATGCCGTCGTCGTTCGTCTGATCGCTGTCGATCGTGCGCCACGTGCCGTTGCGCAGGCGTTGGATGTTCACCCTGACGTCGCTCGAACAGTCGCCGAAGTCGTCGGCGACCTGCACCTCGCCTCGCGCGACCAGGTGTCGACGAAGCTCTCCTCGGCGGGCATGCCGATCACACTGCGTTCCATCGTGACAGGATGCCCCCATGCCCGCTCCCGGTCCGCTCGCGCTCGTCGGCGGCGACGAGCTGAACCCCGGCAACGAGCCACAGGACCGGGTCCTCGTCGACGCGGCCGCGGCCGGCCCCGCCTTCGTCCTCGCGACGGCGGCC
>DATFEU010000077.1:0-2081 GCA_035250725.1 Actinomycetota bacterium | reverse complement strand
ACGCTCGGCCACGGCCCGGATGTACCGTTGTTCCCTCTCAGACAGAGACTCCGTTCGTTGCATGTCCCCTCCTCCCGTTGAAGGCGGCGCCCGCGCGCCGCGCTCGTCTTCCGTGGCGAGGGCCGGAAGAAGGACGGTCCTCGATCCGCCGACCGGGGTCCTGAGCTCAACTCGAAGCCCCCACCCCGTGCCGATGGTCCGTCTGTCGCGCGATCCGGGCCGGTCGTCCCGCGATCTTCTGCACGACCGAGTACCGACCGCCCTCGGTCACCAGCTGGTCGATCTCCGGGTTCTCGTGATCGACCGCGATGGCGAAACGGGTCGAGTAGTCTCGAACGGCCTCGTACTCGTGGCGGGTGAGGCGGATCCGCTCGACGCAGGTCGCATCCCCGCACTCGCACACGTACATCTCCGTCGGCCCCGCCTCGCCCATCTCGCCGCGGATGCCCTCGATCCACTCGTTGCGGTCGCGCGACCGCACCTCGTTGCGAACCTCCTGATCTCGCCAGTCGTTCACAGGCCCACGGCCTCGGAGAAGAGGTGCTCGGTCGCGGTGAGCTCGAAGATCCTTCGCACGTGTTCGGGCACGTTCTGGAGCCGAACGTCCTTGCCCCAGTCGTGCACGCGGCGCTCGTACGCCATCACTCCCAGCCACCCGGCGCTGTCCATGAACGTGATCCCCTCGAGGTCCATGACCACGTCGCGATCCCGCACGACGCCGATCAGCGCATCGAGGGTGTCGACGGCCGCCGCGTCGAATCGACCCGTCAGACGGAGGCGGGCCGTGCCGTTGGAGTGCTCGACCTGAACGGTGAAGAGATCCGAGGGAACCCGCATCTGCGGCCCCTTCCAGGAGGTCGCTCACCTCCATCGAGGAGCTTGTTCTGGGCTCCGGTGATACGCCTGCGAGAGCGGCGCCACGGGCCGGGAGCTTGGGTCCGCCTACTCAAGGTACGCCTCATCGTTCCTGCGGTCAACGGCACGAGTACGTCTTGCCCGCGATCCGGCCTCCGCACTAGGCTCGATGCGTTGGGAAAGAGCGCCAAGAGCACGGGTCAGGCAGAGGTCGAGCGCCTCCGGATCCTCGTCGCCGATGGACGCAGACAGATCCTCGACGAGGTCGCGCGCACGGTCACCGGCCTCGGTCACGACGTGGTGGGGGAGGCGGACCTGGGCGACGTCGCCGCCCTCACGGCCTCCCTCCGCCCCGACGCCGCGATCGTGATCGTCGGCGAGAGCTCCGCGCACGCGCTCGACCTCATCGGCAGGATCGTCACGGAGGCCTCCTGCCCGGTCATCGCGATCCTGGACGTCGAGGACGAGGCCTTCATCCGCGAAGCCGCGAGACGCGGGATCTTCGCGTACATCACGATGGGACGTGAGGCGGCCGCGTTGCAGAGCTCGCTCGACGTCGTGTTGTCCCGATTCGCCGAGTACCACGGCCTGGAGGGTGCGTTCGCCCGCCGGGCGATCACGGAGCGGGCGAAGGGGATCCTCATGGAGCGACACGCGATCGACGAGAAGCAGGCCTTCACGATGCTTCGCGATACGGCCCGCCGGACGAATCGCAAGATCACCGACGTCGCCGAGGCGGTCGCCCTCAGCGTCAAGCTCCTACCGGCGCGCCCGAACGACTGAGACGGCGCGACACACGGCCGCCGCGCCGTGTGTTGCTGGAGGAGCGTCGATCGTGGCCAGAACGGTGAGCCCGCCGGAGCGGCTATATTCTGCGCATGACGCGTCTCAGGCTCGTCGCCCTCCCGCTGATGCTCATCCTCGGGCTCGCCGCCGCGGGATGCAGTGACGATGGTGAAGACGGTTCGCCCACCGCAGATACGTCGGGCTGCGACGAGGTGAACGCGCTCGAGGATTCGCTCACGTCGCTCACCGAGGTGGACCTGGTGAGCGGTGGCACGGATGCGTTGCAGGCGGCCGTCTCGGACGTGAGGACCGATCTCGATGCGGCCGTGTCCGCCGTGGGTGCCGAACTCGAGCCTGCGGTGGATGAGGTGCAGACGGCGTTCGGCGACCTGGAGTCGGCGATCGAGGGTATCTCGTCGGCGGAGGGCCTCGGTGCCGCG
>DATFEU010000329.1:0-2360 GCA_035250725.1 Actinomycetota bacterium | reverse complement strand
GCGACGAACCCGGCGAGGGGACCGTAGGTCTGACCGAGGCTCGAGCTCAGCTCGAAGATCGCGCCGAGCGCGATCGTGACGATCAGCACGAGCACGACGGACAGCAGGGCGCCCATCGCGAGCCAGGACCAGGACGGCTGGTGACGGCGCGGGCTCCAGCGGAAGATGCAGGCGGTCGCGCCGACCAGCAGACCGAACGCCAGCGGCCAGCGGACCACGTTCCAGACGTCGCGCGCGACCGGGTCCTCCCACACCGCGGCCACCCCTCGCCCGAGGGTCGTCGCCACGAAGGCGGCGACCGCGAGCAGACCGGCGCTGATCGTGAGGACGAACGCCCGCACGTACTTGGGCACGGTGGGGCGGTCGGGCTCGATCCCGTAGATGCGGTTCATCGACTTCTCGATCTGTCCGAGCAGCGTGGTCCCGGTGATGAGCGCAGCGATCACCCCCAAGATGAGGGCGAGGGAACGGTGCTGTGCGCCCGCCTCGTGCGCCTGCTGGACCGCGTCGGTCATCACCTTCCCCGCGGGTCCGGGGAAGACGTCCCGGAGCATCGCGACGATGGCGTTGCTCACCCTGCCCTCGCCCAGGGCGCTCGCGAGCCCCACGAGGGCGATGAGCCCCTGGATGAGGATCAGCGAGGTCGCGAACGCCATCGAACGGGCGTTGCTGAATCCGTCCGAGGCCCGCAGGCGCACGAACGCGTCGCGCAGAAGCCGGCCCTTGTCGGTCTCGGCGAGGGTCTCCTTGGCGTCGGACCCGGTCAGGCTCCAGGTCTCAGGGACGAGGTTCGCGGTGGTCACGAGGGCGCTCCTTCCGGGACGCAGACCGTGATCGCCGACGGCTTGACCTTGACCTTCAGCTTCTTGCTGGCCTTGCGATCGCCCCCGTCGAGCTGGTACGGCATCGGGGAGGCCAGGCGGATCTCGAACGAACGCCCGCTGGTCGTCTTCACGAACGGCGACGCGCTGGCATCGCCCACGACCGCGCGACCCAGCGTTCGTGCCCATTCCCACGCGCCATCCGCCGTCACGACGCCGAGGTCGAGGAACCCGTCGACGGGTGTCGCATCGGGGAACACCGACAGCCCTCCGAACACGTCGCCGACGTTCCCGACCAAGACGCAGCTCGCCTCGCCCTCGAACCATCGCTTCCCGTCGACGTCGATCGACATGGCTACGGGGTCGAGGTGCACGCTCTTCGCACCGGTCCAGACGTAGGCGATGCGCCCGACCCGATCCTTCAGTCCCGCATCCGCCGCCCGGATCATCATCGCGTCGAGCCCGGCGCCGGCCATGACCGCGAAGTGCTCTCCGTTCACCTTCCCGACGTCCAGCCCTCGGCGTGCGCCGTCGAGGCCGATCCGGACGCAGGCCTCGAGATCGTCGGGCAGGCCGAGGTTCGTGGCGAGCAGGTTGGCCGTGCCGGCCGGCAGGATCGCCAGGGTCACGGGCTTCCCGGCGACGGCGTCGATCGCGCGTTGCACGGTGCCGTCGCCGCCCCACACGAAGAGCAAGTCGACCCCCTGCTCGACCAGCTCGTCGACGCGGTCCGGCACGTGCTTGCTCTTCGGCACCTCGTCCCAGGGCAGGTCGCTGATGCCGTACTCGGCCAAGGTCCTGCGGAGCTCGGCGAGGCCCCCACCCATCCGCTTCTTCGCGTGCGCGACGACCCCGACGGAGGTCACAGCGACACCTCGACGTCGGCGGGCCGGTTCGGGACGGCGGCGGCAGGCCGTTCGCCGTCGAGGGCCGCCGGGTGGGAGTCGTCGCGCGCGGCGCGTTCGTTCGACTCGGCGACGGCCACGCCGGTCCTGGTCGCGAGGAACGCGAACGCCAGACAGCCGAGCGCCCCGACCAGGCTCCCGATCACGTCCGTCGGGTGATGCATGCCCCGGTACAGGCGCGAGACCGCGACGAAGATCGGGAGCGCGATCGCCGCGATCCAGACGGCTGACCGGACGATCCTCGAACGGACGAGCGACATGACGATGAGTGCGAGACCCACGTACAGGACGATCGAGGCCGCCACGTGCCCCGAGGGGAAGCTCGAGGTCGGAGGCCCTTCGTCCAGATGCGGGACCGTCGGGCGCTCGCGATCGACGATGAACGTGGTCGTGACGAACGTCGTCACCTCGATCACCAGCGCCCCGACGAGGAACGCGATGTGCGCCCGATGGCGGCCGATCGCGAGGATCACGACGGCCACGGCCGCGATGCCGACCACGACCGCGGTGTCGCCGAGCCTCGAACCCCACTCGGTGATCGCGTCGAACGTGGCCTCGCGGTGGACGAAGAACCAGCGGTCGAGCGCGTGGTCCCACCGTCCGACCGGCCCGTCGAGCAGGAGCTTCGTCAACA
>DATFEU010000076.1:0-3552 GCA_035250725.1 Actinomycetota bacterium | reverse complement strand
TTCACCGGCTGGCCGTCCTCTCCCTAGGCACGCCCGAAGCCGGGCGGTTGCCAGGGGCGCCGCACTTCGTTCACCCTGGTGTCCCTGCGGGAGGAGGTGGGGCGTGTCCGAAGCGGTTTCCGAACGCGTTCCGGCCGATCGGCCGAGGTCCGCCACGCCCGTCACGCAGCGCGGTGCACGGGTGGCGGTCGTCCTCGCCGCCGGCCGGTCCGAGCGCATGAAGGAGCTCACCGGCGGCGGGTCGAAGGCTCTCATCCGCGTGGGCGGCCTCTCGCTCGTCGAGCGCGCGGTCCGCACGCTGCTCTCGATCGGCATCGATCACGTGGTCGTGGTGGTCGGCTACCACGCCGGGCCGGTCGCCGCGGTCGCGAACCGCGTCGCGCCCGGACGCGTCCGGGCCGCCTTCGCGGAGGACTGGAGCCTCGGCAACGGAGCCTCGCTCGCCGCCGCCGAGCCGCACGTCGCGGAGGAAGACCTCTTCCTGCTGGTGACGACCGATCACATCTTCGACGACGGCGCGCTGCCGTCGCTGCTCGCGGCCGGCCGGCCGGGCGTGCTCGTGGACCACGCGCCCGAACCCGACGCGTGGGCCGAGGGCACCCGGGTGCGGCTGCGCGAGGAACAGGCCGTCGCCTTCTCGAAGGAGTTCGAGGATCCCTCGATCGACTGCGGCGCGTTCCTCCTCCCCCGCGCGGTCTTCGACGCGCAGCGCCGCGCGGCCGGGCGAGGCGATCGTTCGCTCGCCGGGGCCGTGACCGAGCTCGCCCGCCGCGAGCCGCTCGAGGCCGTGCCGCTCGCGCACGGGACGTGGTGGCAGGACGTCGACACCCCCGAGGATCGCGCGCGCGCGTCCTCGCGTCTGCGGCGATCGCTCACGAAGCGGGTCGACGGGCCGATCTCCCGGTACCTGAATCGGCCGCTGTCGACGCGGCTGTCGATGGCGCTCGCGCACCTCCCGCTGCATCCGGACGTGATCTCCGTCATCGCCTTCCTCGTCGGGCTCGCCGGCGCGTGGGCGCTGGCGGCGGGCTCGGGCATCGCGGGAGGCCTGCTCGTCCACGCGTCGTCGCTGCTCGACGGCGTCGACGGGGAGATCGCGCGCCTCCGCGTTCGAGCCCGGCCCGGGGGAGCCCTCATCGACGGCTTCCTCGACCGGCTCGCGGACGCGGCGATCCTCGCCGGGGTCGCCGTGTGGGCCCTCGCCGAGGGCGCCGATCCGACCACCGTCGTCCTCCTCGCGGTCGCGGCGACGACCGGCGCGATGCTCTCGATGGCGATGAAGGACCGGACCGTGGCGCTCGGGATCGCCCCGCCCCCCGAACGGTTCATCGGGTTCCTGCTCGGGGGCCGGGACGGACGCCTGTTCCTCATCACGGTCTGCTCGCTCTTCGGGCTGCCGGTCGCGGCCCTCGTCGCGGTCACGACCACGTGCGGCGTGAGCCTGTTCGTACGGCTGCTCCTCACGCGGGCCGAGATCAAGGGCCCCTGGCCCGGCGCGACCTAGGCGAGGAACGTGGGCGAGCTCACGGTCGGGATCGACGTCGGCGGGACGAAGATCCAGTCGGTCGCGGTGCGCTCGGAAGCGATCGCGGGCCAGCACCGGCTCGAGACCCCACAGAGCGGCGCGGGCGACGTCGCCGACGCGATCGTCGAGGCGGCGACCAAGGCGCTCGCGGAGGCCGGCGCCGGCCCCGCCGACGTCCGCGCGGTCGGCGTGGGGGTCCCGGGGGCCATCGACACGGCCGCGGGAACGGTCTCGAGCTCGCCGAACCTTCCCGGCTTCCAGGCAGCCGACCCGGTGCCGCTCGGCGAGGTGGTCTCGAGCTCGCTCGGCGGGGTCCCGGTGGAACTCGACAACGACGTGCGCGTCGGGATCCTCGGAGAGTGGCAACGCGGCGCCGGCCGCGGCTACCGGCACCTGATGGGCGTCTGGATCGGGACCGGGGTCGGCGGCGGGCTCGTCCTGTCCGACGAGCTCTACCAGGGGCGGGGCGCGGCCGGCGAGGTCGGCCACACGATCGTGAAGCCGGGCGGGCGCATCTGCTCGGACGGGCGCTTCGGCCATCTCGAGGCGTACGCGGGCCGCGCGCAGATGGAAGCGGAGGCTCGTCGCCGGGTGAAGAAGGGCCACAAGACCGACCTGTTCGACATCATGAAGAAGAAGGGACGCACGCGCCTGTCGAGCGGCGTGTGGGCCGACGCGCTGGAGAAGAAGGACAGGATGGCCCGCGATCTCGTCGACGACGCGATCGAGGCGCTCGCGGTCGGGCTCTCGTCGGTGCAGAACCTGCTGGCGCTCGAGGCGATCGTGATCGGGGGCGGGCTCGGGGACCGACTGGGCGCGCCCTTCGTCGAGCGCATCGAGAAGGGCATGAAGCCGCTGTTGTTCGTCCCGGACGCCGCTCCCAGGATGCTCACGACGGAGTTCGGCGACCTGTCGGGGGCGGTCGGCGCGGCCGTCCTTGCCGGCGGCTGATCCTCAGGTGGCCGAGAGGCAACCGACCACCTCGTCGGGCAGGCCGGGGATCTCGAGACCCGCGCCGCCCCTCACGAAGTCGTAGGGAACGCCCGACCACTCGCCGGGCAGGCCCTCGTACCGCCTCGGCTCCTGGCCGGCGCTGTCGAACTGGAAGCCGATCCAGTCCGGCGACCGGAACCCGTTCGTGTCGTACGGCGCGACCGCGGCGAGGCCCTGGCCGAACGTGCGCGCCTCGACGAGGAACCGTCCCTGGAACGTGAGGTCGTTCCGTGCGTACAGCTTCACGTACCAGCGCTCCACGTTCAGCAGGTATCCCTTGTCCGACGGAGGCGACTCGGGGCCCTCGAACATCCGCATGTCCACGACCACGAGGTCGCCGCGAACGCCGGTGGCGCGTCGGATCACGCCGAGCGGCGACGTGAAGGGCCCGGACCCCGCCTTGGGCGTCTCCCACCCGTTCACGCAGTCGGTCGCGACCGGCCCGCTCGTCGCCGGGGGGTCCTCGGGCATGGCCGGCGGGGTCGGCGAGGGACCGGGGTCGCTCTCGGTCTCGACCGGTGGGGACGTCGAGGTCGGGTTCGTCCCGGTCGCGCCTGGGTCGGGTGCGTCGTCCGTGCACGCGACGAGCGCGAGGCCGAGCAGGACCGCGAGCGTCGCGACGGACCGCCGGCGAGCCGACATGGCCCGGAAGCCTACGGGCCGCGGAGCCTCCCGTTCGCGAGGTTCCTTGATAGCGTTTCGGCCACCGTGCACCCCCCGCACGACCCCACCGAAGGCTCGGATCCGCGCGAGCGCGCCGCTCGACATGCGGGTGGACGGTCCGTGCCCTACGAGCGCGTCCCGCACGGCGAGCCGTCGCTGTTCTCCCGCCGTGGATTCCTGCGGTCCTCGGGCCTGGCGCTCGCGGGCGCGACGCTGTACGCGTGCACCGGTGCCGGGCGCAAGGTGCCGGTCTCGAGCCCGAGCGCCACGACCTCGGTCGTCGCGCAGGAGACCCGCTGGCCGATCAAGCGGGTCGTCTACGTGATGCTGGAGAACCGGAGCTTCGACAACGTGTTCGGCAGGTTCCCGGG
>DATFEU010000313.1:0-9242 GCA_035250725.1 Actinomycetota bacterium | reverse complement strand
GCGCTCCCGGAGACCACGTTCCTCTACGCGGCCGACGGGACCCTCATCACGAGGCTCCACGCCGGGGAGGACCGCGTCGTCGTCGGGGCCAAGCGGATCCCGAAGGTCGTCCGTGACGCGGTCGTCGCGATCGAGGACCAGCGCTTCTACGACCATCGAGGCGTCGACCTGCGCGCGCTCCTGCGCGCCGCGTACATCGACGCAGCCCAGGGCGAGATCGTGCAGGGCGGCTCGACGATCACGCAACAGCTCGTGAAGAACGTCTACGTCGGCGGCGATGAGTCCGTCACCCGGAAGGTCCGCGAGGCGTACCTCGCGTGGCAGCTCGAACAGAAGATGACGAAGGAGCAGATCCTCACCCGCTACCTCAACACCGTGTACTTCGGCAACGGCGCGTACGGCATCCAGGCCGCGTCCGAGACCTACTTCGACAAGTCCCCGGTGGATCTCACGCTCACCGAGTCCGCGCTGCTCGCCGGCCTGATCGCGGCGCCCGTCACCTACGACCCCGTGACGCACCCGTCCCGAGCCAAGTGGCGTCGCAACCGCGTGCTCTTCGCGATGCGCGAGCTCGACATGATCGACCAGCCGACGCTCGAGCAGGCGATCGGGTCGAAGGGCGTCCTCAACCTCACGCCGGACGACGACGACGAGTACCTGGCTCCGTACTTCGTCGACTACTTCAAGGAGTGGTTCCTGTCCAACCCCCGCTTCGGCGAGACGCCGCAGGAGCGGTACGACCTCCTGTTCGAGGGCGGTCTGCAGATCGTGACGAGCCTGGACCTTCGCATGCAGGGGGCCGCGGAACGCGCGGTTGCCTCCGTGCTGACCGAGCCTTCCGATCCGTACGCGGCGCTCACCGCGATCGAGCCGAACACCGGCTACGTCCGGGCGATGGTCGGCGGGCGCAACTACTGGAACGCCGACGGCCGGTTCGCGCGAGTGAACCTCGCGACGGGCGGCAGCACCGGGCGGCAGGCAGGCTCGGCCTTCAAGCCGTTCGCGCTCGTCGCCGCGCTCGAACACGGCATCACGAGCTCCCAGCCGCTCGACGGCTCGTCGGCGCACGTCCTGCTCCAGACCGGCGAGTACTGGGACCCACAGAACGCCGAGGGCGGGGGCTACGGAACGATCTCGCTCGAGAGCGCGACCGTGAACTCCGTGAACATCGCCTACGCGAACCTCCTCTCGGTGATCGGCGCGGGCGACTACTATGACGGCGCCGCCGCTACGGTCGAGGCCGCGGTTCGGATGGGGATCCGGTGCTGCCCACGGACCACCGAACCGAACGGCGCGCTCGCGGCGGTCCCGTCGGCCGTCCTCGGCGTGAACGAGGTGAGCACGCTCGAGATGGCGTCGGCGTTCGGCACGCTCGCGTACCTCGGGCGGCACGTGCAGCCGACGCCCGCGATCACGATCACCGGTTCCGACGGCGAGCTGATCTACCAGGCGACGCCGCGTCCGGACCAGGTGGTCGACCAGGCGATCGCATCCGAGGCGGTCGACATCCTGAAGGGCGTCGTGTCCTCCGGTACCGGCGCCGGGGCGAACATCGGCCGGCCGCAGTTCGGCAAGACCGGGACCGCCCAGAACGCGAGCGACGCCTGGTTCGTGGGCGCCGTCCCCCAGCTCGCGACCGCCGTGTGGGTCGGGTTCCCCCAGGGCCAGATCCCGATGTGCTGCGGCAACGTCCGGATCTCGACGGTCTACGGAGGCACGTGGCCCGCGTCGATCTGGCGCGCCTTCATGCTCGAGGCCACGGCCGGGATGGCGGCAAGGGACTTCGGCGTGGCACTCGAGATCGAGTACGTGACCATGCGGGTAGATACGACCCGCGGGTGTCTCGCGAACCCGTACACGCTGCCCCAGGACGTCGACGTGCTCCAGTTCCCGGCCGGGACGGAGCCGACCTACGACGTCTGTAAGGAGCCGAGCTCGTACCAGGAGCTCATGGTCCCCTCGGTGATCGGGCTCGATCGCGACACCGCGGTCTCGCGGCTGCACGGAGCGGGCTTCAACGTCTCGGTCCGCATCGTGGCGTCCGACCAGCCCGACGGGACGGTCGTCGCGCAGGATCCGCCGGCCGGAAGCCGCCTGATCCAGACGGGCAGCGTGACGATCTCGGTCGCGCGGGGCGCGGCACCCGAACCCGAGCTCGTGACCGTGCCGAACGTGATCGGCAGGGGGCAGGGCGCCGCGTCCGCGACGCTCACGAACCTCGGCTTCACGGTCGTGATCTCGTACGAGCGGCGGTGCGATCCGAACGACGATGCGTGCGACTACCGGCCGGGGATCGTCTGGGACCAGTCGCCAGGCGGCGGCGCGGAGGTCCAGCCGGGTTCGACCGTGAATCTGACCGTCGATCCCTAGCCGGCGGGCGGCCCGGTCACCGGCACCGACGGCCGCCCGGGCGAGACGAACGGGCTCCCGCGTTCGAAGAATCGCCACCGGCGTTCGACGCCGACGTTCACGCCGACGCGGGTGCTCCGAGCGATCGCGCGCCGGGCCACCGGGTCTCCGGACGCCAGGTACAGCGCTCGGTCCTTCACGAGATCGGTCCCGTTCTCGCGCCGGCCGAGGTTGAACGCCTGCGTCAGGCGGGCGGGTCCCGAGCACAGCAGGCGGGCGACGTCCGTGCCGCGGTTCGCGCTCATGAGCTCGTGCCCCTCGAGCGGCTCGGCGGCTCGGAGCAGCACGGCGCTCCCGACGCCGCTCTCCCTCGTCACGACGTTCGAGCAGAAGTGCTGCCCGTACGTGAAGTACACGTACAGGCGTCCCGGCGGCCCGAACATCACCTCGGTCCGGGGCGTCGGGCGTCCCTTGAAGGAGTGGCTCGCCGGGTCTCCCTGCTCGTACGCCTCGACCTCGACGAGCCGAGCGGCGAGCCGCATGCCGTCGGGAAAGATGCGGACGAGGATCCGGCCGACGAGGTCGGGCGCGACCTCCGTCGAGGGACGGCCGAAGAACGCACGCGGCAGGCGGCGGCCGAGTCGCAAGCCCCTAGGTTCTCCGGCCCTTGCGGAGGAACCGGCGGAGCCTCGACAGCGGCCACGCGTTGATCACGTCGTCCCTGGTCAGCCATCCACGCTGCGCGGTGGCGACGCCGTAGCGCATGTGCTTGAGATGGGTCGTCGCATGCGAGTCGGTGTCGACCGAGAACCGAACGCCGTGACGCTGCGCCCACAGGACGTGCTCGTCCTTCAGGTCGAGCCGGTCCGGGTAGCCGTTCACCTCGAGCGCCGTGCCCGTCCGCGCGGCCGCCGCGAACACCTCGTCCAGGTCGAACTCGTAGGGCTCGCGCTGGTTGATCTTCCGGCCCGTCGGATGACCGATCACGTTCACGAACGGGTTCTCCATCGCGCGGACGATCCGACGCGTCATCTCCTCCTTCGACTGGTTGAAGTGCGAGTGGACCGAGGCGACGCAGATGTCGAAGTCTTCGAGGAACTCCGGTCCCCAGTCCACGTTGCCCTCGGGGTCGATGTTGAGCTCGGTCCCGTGCAGGAGCGTCATCTTCGGGTAGCGGTCCTGCATCGACCTGAGTTCCTCACGCTGGGCGAGCATCTTCTCGTCGGTCATCCGCTGCATCCACAGGTTCGGGGCGTGGTCGGTCACCGCGTAGTAGGCGTACCGGTGCGACGACGCCACCTCCAGCATCTGCTCCAGCGTCGCGAGCCCGTCGGTGAGCTTCGTGTGCGTGTGCAGGTCGCCGCGGATCTGCGCCTCCGTCAGGACGTCGGGCAACGTCCCCTCGAGCGCCGCCTCGACCTCTCCCCGGTCCTCCCGCAGGGTGGGCGGGATCCACGGGAGGCCGAGCTTCTCGTATACCTGATCCTCGGTCTCGGCGACGATCAGCTTCCCGGTCTTGGCCCGGAAGAGCCCGTACTCGTTCAGCTTGAGACCCTTGCGCACGGCCATCTCGCGGATCCGGATGTTGTGGGCCTTGGAGCCGGTGAAATAGATCATCGCGGCACCCCACGCATCGGCCGGGACGACGCGGAGGTCGACCTGCAGTCCCTGCTGAGTGAGGATCGAGGACTTCGTCTCGCCCTTCGCGAGGACGCGTTCGACGATCTTCTCGCCGGTGAACGCGTCCATGACCGCGACCGGGTCCTCGCTCGCGACGAGCAGGTCCAGGTCGCCGATCGTCTCGGCCATCCGCCGGAGCGAGCCCGCGTACTCGATGCGCCGAACGTCCTTGCGCCCTCCGAGCCGCTCCCGGAAGGACTCGGCGAGGTCCATCGCGACGGACGTGAGCACACGCCCTCCCTCCTGCGCCATCCGTTCGATCCCGCGACGGATGTTCTCCTCGGTCTTGGCGCCGAACCCCTTCACCTCCGCGAGCTGCCCGGCGTCGACGGCGGCGCGAAGCCCCTCGAGGTCGGCGATCCCGAGGTCGCGGTACAGGATCAGCGCCTTCTTCGGCCCGAGGCCGGGGATCGCGATCATCTCGCGGACCCCCGGGGGGACCTGCGCGCGGAGCTCCTCGAGCACCGAGATCGTGCCCGTCTCGAGGCACTCCAGGACCTTCTCTCCGATCGACGTACCCACGCTCGGGATCTGCAGGATCGCCTTGAGATCCGCCCCCTCGATGTCGGCGTGGTAGCCGCCTACCGCCCGCGCGGCCTTCTCGTACGCGCGCGCCTTGTACGGGTCGTCGGTGACGATCGACAGCAGGTCCGCGTATTCGAGCAGCGCGGCTTCGACGGCGTCGTTCGCCCGAGCCACTCAGGCCTCCTCGCCGATCAGACGAGATCGAGGAGCCAGAGCAGGAGCGCCTTCTGCGTGTGCATGCGGTTCTCGGCCTGATCCCACACGACCGAGGCCGGTCCGTCGATCACCTCGCCCGTGATCTCCTGGCCGCGGTGCGCCGGCAGGCAGTGCATCACGGTGACGTCGGGCTTCGCGACCTCGAGCTTCTCGCGGTCGAGGGCGTAGGCGGGGAAGACCAGGGCCCGCTCCTCCGCCTCCTCCTCCTGACCTATGCTCGCCCACGCGTCGGTGTACAGGACGTCCGCGTCGCGCGACGCGGCCACGGGATCGTGCGTCACCGTCACGGTGCCGCCGGCCTCGGCGGCGATCTCGGACGCGCGCTGCACGACCTGCGGGATCGGTTCGAACCCGGGGGGCGTGCCGGCGCGCACGTGCATGCCGGCCTTGGCGCCGCCGAGCATCAACGAATGCGTCACGTTGTTGCCGTCACCGAGGTACGTGATCGTCCTGCCGGCGAGGTCGCCCTTCGTCTCCAGGACCGTCAGCAGGTCGGCCAGGCATTGGCATGGATGCTCGAAGTCCGAGAGCGCGTTCACGACCGGGACCGCCGACGCGGACGCCAGCAGCTCGAGCCGTTCCTGCTCGAAGGTGCGAAGGACGATCGCGTCCACGTAGCGCGAGAGCACCCGCCCCGTGTCTTCGATCGTCTCCCCACGTCCAAGCTGCAACTCGGCCGCGGACACCGACACGGGGTGCCCGCCCGTCGAGGCGACCGCGAGCTCGAACGACACACGCGTGCGCGTCGAAGGCTTCTCGAAGATCATCGCGACGGCGCGTCCCGCCATGCGTTCGGCGTAGTCCCCGGGCTGCGCCTTGGCCTTCGCGGACAGGTCCAGCACGGCCGCGAGCTCGCTCGGACTGAGATCGTCGACGGACAGCAGGTCGCGCTTCACGGGTCGAGTCTATCTCGGGGCCCCGATCGGCCGCCCCGCGAGATCAGTCCTCGCACCCGACCTGGACGAGGGCGTTGAGGCAGATGGTTGGTCCCGAGCCCGCCGTCCACGCTGTTCGCCTGGCCGTGGCCGTCCAGGATGTCGTCGCCCGGCCCACCCTCGATCGTGTCGCGGTTGAAGCCCCCGTACAGACGATCGTCCCGGTCCTGACCCCGGATCGTGTCGTTGCCGTCGCCGCCGTAGACCGAGTCGGTCTCGTCTCCCCCGGTCATGGTGTCGCGGTCGTTGCCGCCATGGATCCCGTCGACGCCCGGGGCGGCCAGCAACCGGTCGCTCCCTTCCTCTCCGGGCAGGAAGTCGTTCCCGAACCCGCCGTCGGTGCCCGGCCCACCGGCCAGCACGTCGTCTCCTTCGCCTCCGCTGAGCGAGTCGTTGTTGCCGCCGCCGCAGACCCGGTCGTTGCCGCCCATGCCCGGATGACGTCGTCGTCACCCGCGCCGACGATCACGTGCCGGCCGGACATCCCGATCAGGAAGTCGTTCCCCCTGGTCCCCGAGATCGTGGCCCTCGAGTCGGCGCACTCGGGCCGGCGTTGGGCGGATGACGTGGGTGTGACCGGTCCGCTGGACTCGCATCCGGAGCGTCGCTCACCACCGAGGCACACGTCCGACCCCTCCATCCCGGCCAGTCCGTCGACGCCTTCCCCCCCGTCCAGCACGTCGTCCCCGTCGCTCCCGGTCAGCCGGTCGTCGCCCACGACGCAGCTCGGCGCCTCCTGTCCAAGTGCCGACCCCGCCGAGAGCGCCGAGGACATCGCCCCGATCAGCACGGCAGCCCACACCACGACCGTCGGCGCGATCCGCGAGCGCGTCCCGTCGCGGATGTTCGTCCGGTCGAGATCGTCCGCTCCTGAGAGTTCGTCAGTCGGTCAGCCGGCACGCAGCTCCGCCCCGAATCCCGAGGCGAGCCGTTCCACGATCGCCGCCACGACGGCGTCGGCCTCCTGGTCGGTCAGCGTCCGATCCGTCGCACGGATGTCGACCGAGAAGGCAAGGCTCTTCGTGTTCGCCGGGAGCGGGTCGCCCTCGAACACGTCGAACAGGAGCACCGTCCCGACCAGCTCGCCCCCAGCCTCCTCGAGCGCCGAACGGAGCGCGGCGGCCGGGACGTTC
Organism: Actinomycetota bacterium; assembly: GCA_035250725.1. Classification (GTDB taxonomy): domain Bacteria; phylum Actinomycetota; class UBA4738; order UBA4738; family HRBIN12; genus DASSJM01. The sequence continues at coordinate 2,404 of DATFEU010000313.1, read as the reverse complement.
GCGCCCACCGTGAACGCGAGGTCGCGCCGCACCGGCGGGAACCTCGGGATGTCCCGGTACGTGGCCCCGCTGCTCGCGTGAGCGGCCAGGACCCCCACGTCGACCTCGACGACGGCGACCCGCGTCGGTAGACCGAGCCGTCCCGCGATCCTCGGGTCGAGCTCGCCGATCGTGCCGGCGGGTGAGCCCCCGAGCTCGACCCTCGCGGAGCGACCGGGGTGGAACGGACTGTCGAGCGGTTCGGTGGGGGCCCAGTCCTCGATCGACAAGGCCTTCATGAGTGCTTCGAGCGCGCCCCTGGCGTCGAAGAAGTCGAACGCCGCGCCGTCCGCGTACAGCCCCTCTCCGGCGGGTCCGGCGAGCACGATGCTCACCATCTCGCGCTCGTCGACCGGATCCGACGGATGGAACACGTGTCCCACCTCGAACAGCCCCGCCCCGCGGGCGCCTCGCGACATCGTCCGCGCGAGAGCGCGCACCAGGCCCGGGACGAGGCTGCGTCGGAGGAACGGCTCGTCGGCGGATGGCGGGTTGGCGAGGGCGATCGCGCCGTCGTGGCCCATGAGTTCGATGTCTGCCGGGGCCGCGAACGACAACGAGAGCGCCTCCCGAAGACCCGACCGGACCAACGCCTCTCGTACCCGGCGCCGGAACCGGTGTGCGGGCGCCAGCCCGCCCGCCTGGCGGATCCCGGGAAGGGTGGCGCGGAGGTTCTCGTACCCCTGGAGGCGGGCCACCTCCTCGATCAGGTCCTCCTCGCGCTCCAGGTCGGGTCGGAAGCTCGGCGCGTCCGCGACGACCGTGTCGTCCCGCTTCTCGGTGGCGATGCCGATCCGGTCGAGCGCCTCGACGACGTCGGAGGCGGATACCTCATGGCCGATGAGGAGCGACGCCCGTTCCGGACGCACGCCGATCCGCCGGCCGGGTGGCGGCCCACCCACGTCGATCGCGCCTCGAAGGACGGTGCCGCCCCCCCACTCGACCATGAGCCGGGCCGAACGGGCGGCTGCGGGATCGACGCCCTCCGGGTCGGTGCCCCGCGAGAACCGGATCGACGCCTCGGTCGGCAGCAGGAGCCGCCTCGAGGTACGAAGGACCCCGCGCGGCTCGAAGTACGCGCTCTCGAGGAGCACCTGCGTCGTCTCGTTCGAGACCTCCGCCGCCGCCGACCCCATCACGCCGGCGATGCCGACCGATCGCTCGTGGTCGGCGATCAGGAGGTCGTCCTCGACGAACACGCGCTCGACGTCGTCGAGGGTCACCAGGCGCTCACCCTGCTGCGCGCGGCGCACGACGATGCCACGCCCGTCGAGGCGTTCCAGGTCGAACGGGTGCATCGGCTGACCTATCTCGAGCATCACGTAGTTCGTCGCGTCCACGACGTTCGAGACCGGGCGCATCCCCGCGGCCGTGAGTCGCGCCTGCGCCCGGAGCGGCGACGGGCGAACCTCGACGTCCGCGACGAGGCGCGCGAGGTACCGCGGACACCGTTCGGCGTCCTCGACCACGACCGAGGCCACGGACGCCGCGTCCTCGCCGACCTCGTCCACCGACACGTCGGGCTGGATGAGGGGGAACCCGGTCGTGGCGGCCACCTCCCGCGCGATGCCGAACACGGACAACAGGTCCGGCCGGTTCGTCTCGATCTCGAGATCGAGGACGACCTCGTCGAGCCCGAGCGCGGCCTTCACGTCCGCCCCGACCTCGGCCTCGGCCGGAAGGACCAGGATGCCGGAGTGGTCGGCGGAGATCGCGAGCTCGCGCGAGGAGGCGAGCATCCCCTCCGAGGCGACCCCGCGGATCTCGCGCCGCGCGAGCGGTTCCGGCCGCTCCGGCACGCGGGCGCCGGGCCCCGCGTACGGCACCAGGTCGCCGGGCACCATGTTCCGGACGCCGACGACGACCTGGCGCTCGGCCCCACCCAGGTCGATCCGTGCGAGGCAGAGCTTCTCCGAGTCCGGGTGGTCGCCGACCTCAAGGACGCGGGCCACGACCACACCCTCGAGGCCCTCCCAGGGGCGGTCGATCGACTCGACGTGCATCCCCTTGCTGTCGAGCAGCTCGCCGAGCTCCTCGGGGGACAGGTCGACCGGGCAGAGCTCGCGGAGCCAGGACAGGACGACCTTCACGCGATGCCCTCGAACTGCTCGAGGAAGCGGACGTCGTTCTCCCAGAGCAGCCGGATGTCGGGGATGCCGAACCGGATCATCGCGAGGCGGTCGTACCCGCCGCCGAACGCGAACCCCGTGTGCCGCTCGGGGTCGTACCCGACGTTCTCGAGCACGGTCGGGTGCACCATGCCGGCGCCCATCGTCTCGATCCATCCGGTCTGGGCGCACGTCCGGCAGCCCGACCCGCCGCACACGAAGCACGAGACCTCGACCTGACACCCGGGCTCGACGAA
>DATFEU010000294.1:0-4865 GCA_035250725.1 Actinomycetota bacterium | reverse complement strand
CTGGTCCTCGATCGCGACGACCGCGTCACGGACGACCTTCGGGATCCGCTTGGCCCCGACGACGACGCGGTCCTCCCCGGCGTGGAGCCTCGTGATGAGGGTCCCGTCGGCCGCGTAGAGGAACGTGGTCTCCGGGAGCGCGTCGGCGACGCGGCGTGCCTCTTTCAGCGTCGGCAGGTCGCACGCCGAAGTTGCGAGGGCGAGCACGATCAGGCCGACTACGAGGGTCCGCGAGCCATCGGCCATGGTTTCACCATCTTGCCACGGCGCCGGCGTGTTCGGACCGCGCCGGTGGAGGCTGGCGCAGGGCTCCACTGCTAGCCTTCGCGCCGTGGGAGCGGACGACCTGTCCACGCTCGTCTCGGGCGTCGCGGAGGTGGTGCCGGACGACGGCCTGGAACGCAAGCTCGAGCTGGGCCGGCCGCTGCGGGTCAAGCTCGGGCTCGACCCCACGGCCCCGGCAGTGACCCTCGGGTGGGCCGTGGTGCTGCGCAAGCTCCGCCAATTCCAGGACGCCGGTCACCAGGTCGTGCTGATCGTCGGCGACTTCACGGCCAGAGTGGGCGATCCCTCGGGTCGAGCCGACGCTCGACATCGGCTCTCCAAAGCCGAGGTTCTCGAGCATCGAGACCCGCTCCTCGAGCAGTTCTGGATGATCCTGGACAGGGAACGAACGGAGCTGCGTCACAACTCCGAGTGGCTCGAGCCGCTCGACATGGAAGCGATCCTGAAGCTGACCGCGTCGGCGACGGTGGCGCAGATGCTCGAGCGCGACGACTTCGCCGAGCGGTACGCGCAGGGCAAGCCGATCTCGATCATGGAGTTCCTCTATCCGCTGCTTCAGGGGATGGACTCGGTGGCGGTCGAGGCCGACGTGGAGCTCGGCGGGACGGACCAGAAGTTCAACCTGCTCGTGGGGCGCGACCTGCAGCGCGAGCACGGCCAGGACCCACAGGTCGCGCTCACGATGCCGCTGCTGGTCGGGACCGACGGGGTGCAGAAGATGAGCCAATCGCTCGGCAACTACGTCGCGATCACCGATCCGCCCGACGAGATGTTCGGCAAGCTGTCGCGGGTTCCCGACGAGCTGATCCCCGACTACCGGAGGTTGACGCTGGACTTCTTCCGCGAACCGGTGGAGGCGGATCGTGTGGCCAAGGGGCTCGCGGACGGCTCGCTCGACCGCTGGATGGAAAAGCGTCGCCTCGCGCGGGAGGTCGTCGACCTGTACCACGGCGAGGGAGCGGGGGAGCGAGCGGAGGCCGAGTTCGACCGCGTGCACAAGCGCGGCGACGTCCCAGACGAGATCGCTAGCGTGGCGATCCCGGCAGACCTCGTCGTCGACGGGCGGGTCTACCTCCCGAAGCTCCTCGCCGAACTCGGCCTCGCGGAGTCGGCGAGCCGAGCGCGCGGCCTGATCGAGCAGGGCGGCATCCGGGTCGACGGGGAGCGGCTGGAGGACCTCGATGCGCCGGTCGAACGCCTCAGGGGAAGCGTGCTGCAGGTCGGTAGGCGCAGGTTCGTTCGGCTGCGATGAACGAGGGGGCGGGTCGACCCCCGCCCCCTCGTGGTCGCCTCCCTGCCTAGTCGTCGGTCAGGGTCGACCAGAGCACCCCCTGCCCGATCAGCGCCCACTCGCGTTCGGCGTCCCCGCGCGAGAACGGGTTCGTCGCCAGCCCGACGTACCGACTGCCGGCGGTCGTCTCGCCGTGGACGATCATCGGAGCGTTCGCCACGGCCGCGTCTCGATCTCGCCACAGCCCGGCGAGGAACAGGTCGTCCGTGTCGCCCAGGTACCGCCCGTCCACGAAGGCATCGTTCGGCACCGCGGAGAAGTAGGTGATGTTCGACGGGAGGTACAGGAAGTCCTCGGCGGGGAAGCCGCCGGTGAGCGGACCGTCGGCGCCGTCGTTCGTCCAGACCGCGATCCCGCCCCCGGCGGCGTCCGATCCCTGGGCGAGGGGAGACGAGAGGAGGCCCGCGTCGTTCAGGAACCCGAAGTTGTTCGCCGACTGGCTGGTCCCGATGTACCCGCCTCCGCGGTCGAAGAACCCGCTCAATCGATCTCGTGCGATGTCGTTCTGCGGCTCGGACGGATAGGCCTGCCCGGCGTTGTAGATCACGTCAACGTCCTCAAGCGGGTCGTCGACGGCGTTCACGAGCGAGCTCGTGGTGACGATCCGGACGTCGGCCCCGAAGATCTGCTCGAGGGACCAGAGCGTGTCGTTCCGCCCGCTCCCTCCGGCCAGCATGGCCACCGTCGGCGCCTCGTCAAGCTGAGTCGTTTGATCGGGCTCGTTCCCCTCGAGGACGGGCTCGAAGAACACGCCGGAGGCGAACCCCGCCTCGTCGAGCGCCTCCTCGTCATCGGCGTCGAACAGGAGCGAGCCGGCCGGGATCGCGCTGCCCGACGCGCTCGTGAACGGCACCTCGGCCACCTCACCGTCAACGCCGTCACGGAGCAGGTCCAACACGGCGCGGACCTCGCCGACACCCCGCAGCGTGATCGCGTACGAGTCCGCATCGACGAGCACCCCGCCCGCGAGGTCGTTCGGTACGGTGATCGGCGTGGTGCTCGGGTCGAACGCGGGATCGGCGGGGACCTCGAGTACGTCCGCTCCCCAGAGGAGACCGTGGCTCCAGGCCCCCGGCGGCGCGTAGAGCTGCGTGATCCGTTCCGAGATGTCCTGGCCGGCGCTGAGCGTCGTGTAGGCGAGTCCGCGCAGCGCCTGTTCCATCCACACGACGTACGTGCCCGCCGGGTACGTCTCGCCGTTCCAGTCGAACGGCACATCCGCGCGCTCGACCTGGATGCCGTTGTCGAGGAGCCACTCCACCACGCGGTTGGCCTCGGCGTCGCTTCGCTGTCCCCCACCCTCGAACGGGATCACGAAGGCCTCAGGGTACGCGACCATCCAGTTGTGCTGCTCCTCGGTGAACCCGAGGAGCGCGATGAACGGGTTGCTGCAACAGAGCGGGCGCGGCTCGCTCATAACGCCACGGCGGAAGATCTCGAGCTGGTCGTGCAGGATCTCGGAGCGGTGCTCCGCCCAGAACGTCGCGGACGAGTAGAAGCCAACGTACTGCGCACGCTTGGACCCGAACCGGCCCTTGCATCCCGGACCGGCGTTGCACATCTCGAGCGTCGAGCTGTCTACGCCGAAGAACTCCATGTAGGTTTGCGTGTAGAAGGGGCCCCAGTCGTCCCATCCCTCGGCGAACTCAGGACCGACCGGTGGTGGTGCCTTCCACGCGTCGCCGTTCCACTGGTTGACCGGTCGGGTGATCTTCATGCCGACGTCCGCCAACGCGGCCTCGTTCACGTCGAGGCGAGGCTGGTTCCACTCCAGGAAAAGGTCGTACTCCACGCCTGGGTTGTGTGGTTTCGTCAGGCCGTCGATCAGGGTGGGATCCACGTAGCCATGCATGGCGAGCCCCACGGGGGCCAGCCACTGCTGCTGGAACGCGACGTTCGCCTGGATCTCGGGTTGCGATTGCACGAGCAGGTCGCGGTTCATGTCGAAGCCATTGACGTTGGCTCGCGTCCCGCGGAAGCGACCGTCTGGGTTCTGGCTGGGGACCACGACCAGGATCGTGTGGTCGAGGAGGTCGTCGACGGTGTCGTTCACGCCGTACGGCGTCGTGACCAGGTCACGGATCACCTGCATGATCGCGTCGGTGCCCTCTTCCTCGTTGCCGTGGATGTTGGCCTCGATGAAGATCGGCACCTTGACCTCGAAGTCCGGATCCTCCAGCCATGACTGCCCCTGAGCGGGGTCGGTCAGCATGATCTCGCGTAGCGCGAACCAGTTATCGGACGCTTCCTGCTGCGTCGGCGTCTCCAGCGCGTTCACGACCACGCCGAACAGGTCGCGCGGGGGCTGCCCGGCCGACTGACCGATCGTCCCGAAGGACATCCGGTTCGGGATGAAGGCATCCGCGGCTTCTTGCTGGAACTGCTCGAGCGTGCACTCGATGGCTTCGACCGGCATGAGCGCGAGCGGCTGATTCTGCTGTGCGGCGATGCTCGAGCCGGGCGCGGGCGGTTCGCACCACTCCTCACCGTAGGTCGGGCCGAGCCCGGCCGAGACGGGGTTGCCGTCCCACGGGGGCGCGAGCTGGGCGCTCGCGGGTGAGGTGACCGTCAGCGTCGCGACGAACGCGATGCCGGCGGCGAGCGCCGACGCCCTCTTCCAGCGGCTCGTGGATCTCTTGGGGGACCTGGACGTTGGCAACGGGGGACCTCCCTCGCGAGCTGACGGATCGATCCGGGTTCCTCCCCCCTCGGAGAACCCGATCACCAGGGCGGCGCGCGAGAGCTCACCGGTCGACCGTATACCGGTCTGCGCGACCCCCGCCACACCATCGCCGGCGCCTTCGGTGGTCGAACGGCCGTTCGGTCCGAGCTCGATGTGCTACCCTCGATGCCACCAAGCAGGCGCTTCGGAAGGGGGCGGTTGACGCCTCAGGAAGGGGTGCCTACCATGGTTGGTCGCGCGACCCATCTTCATGGAGTCCTTCTCCTGGGTCGTCGCTCGCACCTTGAGAACTGAACAGTGTGCCAAAAGCCAGTGCGTTTCCCCGTCGAGGGAAGGGCGCGACTCCGTCGTGCCCGGAACGAGACGGTCGTACACATGCAACACAGGAGGCCGATCCGGGTGTGCTGCTCGGTGAGGCCGACTTTCCTGAACGAACCCGAAACCGGTCTTCGGACCGGGATCCACGGTTCTCTACGGAGAGTTTGATCCTGGCTCAGGACGAACGCTGGCGGCGTGCTTAACACATGCAAGTCGAGCGGGAACCTGAGGAGGGGTAACCCTCTTCAGGGGAGAGCGGCGAACGGGTGAGTATCACGTGGGCAACCT